>JAYEFK010000172.1:0-4435 GCA_034658575.1 Methanobacteriota archaeon | reverse complement strand
CTCGTTTGCGATGCCGATGACGGTTGCGCCTCTTGCCTTCACCTCCTTGATGTTCCCAAGCGTCTTCTCGTACACCGGATCCTTTGTCGCTATCGCAACCACCGGGATCCCGTCGTAGATCAGGGCAAGCGGACCGTGCTTCAGTTCGCCTGCCGGAAATCCTTCTGCCGGGATATAGGAGATCTCTTTTAATTTTAGTGCGCCTTCAAGCGCTGCTGGATAGTTTACACCCCTGCCCATGAACAGGAACTGATCCGCATCAGCAAACACCTTCGCGCACTCCCGGATCTCAGGTGCACTGTTAAGCACACGCTGGATGTTCCCGCTCGTCTGCTTTAATTCGTAGACGAAGTCGTTTACATCTGCCGTTGATAACGTCTTTCTCGCTTTACCGAGCTCTACTGAAAGCAGAAGCAGACATGCCAGTTGCGATGTGAACGATTTGGTGGCAGCAACACCGATCTCTGGCCCCGCTCTCGTGAATAAGCACTGGCACTCCCTTGTTATGCTGCTTCCGAGCGCATTGACGATCGCGAGTTTCTGGCTGCCCTTCGATCCCGCTTCCCTGATCGCTGCAAGGGTGTCTGCGGTCTCCCCTGACTGCGTTATCGCTATCACGAGATCGCCGCAATCGATGATCGGGTCTGTGTACCGAAACTCGGACGCGATCTCGACATCGACGGGGATTCTGGCAAACCGCTCGATCACATACCGCCCAAAGAGCCCGGCATGGTACGAGGTTCCACATGCGATGATCACGATCCTCCTGACGTTCGGCAGCGCTACACCGAGATCGACCCCATCTGCCGATATTCTTCCTGAAAACGTATCCCTGATGGTGTCTGGCTGTTCGAATATCTCTTTTAGCATGAAATGCTCATAACCACTCTTCTCTGCCGCCTCAGGATCCCATCCTATCGTTTCGATCTTCTTCTCAACAGAAACCCCATCGAGCGTCGTGATATCGATACCGGAATCTGCTATTACGCCGATCTCCCCATCGTTCATGAAGACGATATCTCTCGTGTACTTAAGGATCCCGGATACGTCGGACGCTATAAAAAACCCGCCATTCCCAAGCCCAATGACAAGGGGGCTATCCTTCCGCGCGACAACGATCTTGCCCGGATCGTCAACACTTATCGCCGCGAGCGCGTACGACCCGCGAACCATCGATAACGCGTTTCGCACTGCTGATTCGAGATCACCGTAATAATATTCCTCGATCAGATGCGGAATTACTTCTGTGTCGGTCTCTGACCTGAATTCGTGACCTGAATCTATTAATTTGTCCTTAATCTCTGTATAGTTCTCGATGATCCCGTTATGGACGAGAGCGATCCTGCCTGTACCATCCGAGTGCGGATGCGCGTTCAGTGTCGATGGCTTTCCATGCGTTGCCCACCGCGTATGCCCGATTCCGATGTGTCCCCCAAGATCAGGCGTGATCGATATCAGGTCATCGACGCTTCCTTCGGTCTTGGATGTCCGGATCTCATCACTTTCACCGTTTAAGATGGTGATTCCGGCAGAGTCGTATCCGCGGTACTCCAGTTTCTTCAAGAGATCGAAGAGAACCGGCATGGCTCCGGATGTGCCGAGATAACCGACGATGCCGCACATCTACCCCACCCATCCCACCATCGAAAATCGATAGTCCAACTGGGGCGTAGCGGAATGTTGGACGATATTCAATTTTTTCAGAGAAAAAATTGTGCCGCACATATCACATCACCAGCGCATGGGGGGGTATCTGCTTCCTGATGACAGCACCAGTCTCGATCCTGCACTCTGTTCCGACAAGTGTGCCAGCCGCAGTCGAGACGTTGCATCCGACCCTGTTGCCATCGCCGAGTACAGTGGCGAGTTCATCTGCATGATGCAGCATCCCTTCCAGTTCTATCATCAGGTTCTTTCCGCTCTCTGTGATGAAATGGCTCTCGATGAGGTTGTTTTCGCCTATAATGGAGTTTTTTATGGTGCTTCCCGAGCCGATGTACGTGTTATCAAGGATCACACTATTCCTGATGTATGTGAAAGGCTCGATCGTGACATTGTCTCCGATGGATGTCGACGGCGCGATGACCACATTCGGACCGATCTCGCAGTCCCTTCCGATGATCACAGGACCTTTGATGTACGAACCTGCCCCGATGATCGAACCGCTGCCAACTGCCACCCTGCCCTTGATCGTACCGTCCACCCCTGCTGTTTCGTGCACCGATTCTGAAATGTCCTCAAGAACCCTCGCATTCACACCGAGCAGGTTCCACGAATGTATCACATCCATCCACGTATGGTCTGTTCTGTATGTGTGTACTCCATATCCCGCATCGACCATCCGCTGTATCGAATCGGTGATCCCGAACTCGCCGAGATCGGACCCAAGTGTTTCCTCGATCGCATCAAAGATATCCTGCCCGAATATGTAGATGCCTGTATTGACATTGTGGACGTTCTTGAGCGTTAGACCCTCGATGATCTGTAGAACCTTCCCGCCCCTCTCCTCGACAAGCGCGTATCCGGTAGCATCCGCTCTTGCTGCGGTCAGAATCGATATACCTTCCGTGTGTTTCTCTGTGAGGTCTTTGATAGTCTCTTCGCTCACGAGATTGTCCCCGTTAAGTACAAGAAACTTGTTCTCGTCCTTTACAATATCCTTTACCTGTTTTATCGTATGTGCCGTACCGAGTTGCTGTTTCTGCTCTGCATATTCGATATGCACATCGAAATCCTTCCCGTTCCCGAAATAATTCATGATGCGCTCTTTTGCATACCCAACAACCATCACGACATCCCTGATGCCGCTGTCATGCAGCGCCTGCACCACATACTCGACCGTTGGCTTGTTTGCGACCGGAAGCATCACCTTCGATCTCGTAAGTGTCAGTGGTCTGCACCGTACTCCTTCACCCGCAGCAAGAATAACCGCCTTCATCAGTGATTATCTATCGGTCTCTGCTTTAAATATGTTGCATGCTTTTTGCTCGATCGTCTGTAAATCTTTAATATTTAATACAAATCACAGAATTTGGGAACGCTACCAGAACTTCGATGCAAGCGACCGCTTCGCTATACAATCCTCCTTGAACGCACAGAGCTCGCACGGCGCATCCTGCGAGCGGTCAGGCATCCTGCCGCCTTTGATCATCCGAACCCGGTTTCGCAACTCAAGAACCCTGCGCCGGTCTCTCGATTTGATAACCACCTCCCGCATCTCAAAGAACCGTGCATACTCCACAAAACCGTACTCCACTGCCTGTCCGAACCGCTCTTCCACAAGCATCGCATAAGCCGTGATCTGCAGCCGGTCAGGTTTCCATACCCCGTTTTCAGGCGCTTTACCAGTCCTGATCATATACGGCAGCACGCGGTCGCCCACCCGCACCAGTTTGTCAGGAGACCCGGCAAGCCCGAGAGCGTCCGAATAGATTGCGTACTCGACCGCACACGGGGTTATCCTTGCGAGAAGTTCGTCCCTGCCGGTTTTCCGGATGACATCCGCGATCCGCGATCCGATTGTGCCTGTATCGATGCCCTCTGCTGCATCCCTGATCATGGAGCGATCCACACCTGCAAGTTCGGCACGGTAGATTATCGGAAGTTCGTTTACGATGCGGTCAAGCTCGGTCCGCAGCACTTCTGCCACATCTTCACCAGTACTTGCAGCGGCGCGGTGATACGTGAGCGCAAGTTCCTTTGAGAGGAGGTGAGCTAAGTATCTCGCATCCACATCCCGCTCCACCGGTTCGCGGTCGTTATGCCGGCTGCGGAAGTATACAAGGCGCGGGCATCGCAGATAGGTGACGAGATCCGATACAAGAACCGTATCAGTCATCACTGAGCCGATTTGATCGTGACACCCTCCGCTCCCGCCTCCACCGTGACCAGCGTCTTCACATCACGTCCCGCGGCACGCAGTACCTCTGCACCTTCGCCGCGCTCGATGACCACGACGATATCCGATACCTCTGCACCAGCAAGTTCGAGCGCAATGCTGACCGCTTTCATCGTACCTCCTGTACTGATCACGTCATCTACGACCAGTACACGGTCTCCTTTATTGATCCCATTTAAGTACAGTTCGCCCTTCGAGTATCCTGTGCGCTGATGCACAGCAATCTCATTCGGGAGGTTGTACTGCCTTTTCCGGATGACCACAAGCGGGATGCCGGTCTTCATGGAAAGCACGGTCCCGACCGGGATTCCCATCGACTCAATGGTCACGATCTTGTCCACATCGGTATCAGTCAGTTCGATGATGCGATCCGCAACCTCTGAGAGGAGCGCGGGCGTAAGTTCGGGCACGCCGTCCGTTATCGGGTGGATGAAGTAGTAATATTCGCCACGAAGCGTGATCGGCGCGTCTTTAAGCGACTTCGTGAGTATCGGAAGCATAAACCCCATGTTGCGATGATGCTACATATTCTTTTGG
>JAYEFK010000171.1:0-16880 GCA_034658575.1 Methanobacteriota archaeon | reverse complement strand
TGTTTCCTGATTGCGATACTGCGACTAGAGAAGGGTGATGCCACGGGTTCGTCGAGACTGTTTAAGCAAGCGATGATGGTGGCACTTGCAGCGTTCGTGGTCGGTAGCGTGGGTGGCGGCGCGTAGACGTGGGTGGCGATCGGCGATCCGGGTAAGTTGACACGCACATATAGCAGCGTATTCGGTAGGAGGTAGAGGAGATCAGTTCCGTGCCCCTGCCGGTACCGGCAGTCCCGATTTTATGGAGTCCCATCGGTGCGATGCACTTTTATACAAACATGCCCCCATATCAATTGATGTTTTCAGATGTATTAAGCGGAGTAAAACCGGACATCCGGATGCTCCACGACATGGACGACGTGCTGTACGACCGTTCGCAGCTAAACGCTCCCGACGCCGAGTTGTATTACATGTACCGTGATCTCTCACTGAGCAAGGCGGATCACGAGAGGATTCTCGAGCACCGTCTGCGGTATGACATCACCGTGATCCCGCCAGGGATGCTTGGAACAGAGTATGTGAAGACCGCGGGACACGACCACCCTGGTGACTACGGGGAGTTATACGAGGTGATTGAGGGTGAAGCAGAGTATCTGCTGCAGAAAAGAGCTGGAGACACCGTATCTGACGTGATCGTGGTACATGCTGCTGCCGGCGACAAGGTGATCATACCGCCGGGATATGGTCATGTGACGATAAACTCGTCTAATAAGACGCTTAAGATGGCTAACTGGGTTTGCAGGGATTTTTCCTCCATCTACGATTTCTTCAGGGAGAAAGGCGGGGCTTCGTACTTCATGTTAGGAGAAGGTTTCATTCCGAATCCGAAATATGAGAATCTTCCCGAGATACGTTTTTTAAAGCCGACAAATTACAGCGAGGTTGGACTTTGGAAAAACAAGGAGATGTACGGACTTGTGAAACAACTCGATATGCTGGAGTATCTCATAAGACCGGACGGATACGACGGATTATTTGAAAGAATACTTGGTTGAGGTGGCAATATCACAGAATATCTTATTAAACGCGGGCATAAACTCGATGATGACCTGATCCGGGAGGCGCTGAAGGAATGCTTTGGATGCGATGCTGAGATGGAAGACGGTAAGTTCGTCATCGGTTACAAATCATTAAAGCGGATGGAGGCGTGGATGGACGGGAAACAACTCTGCGTGCATACGGAATCGAACATGGATGCAGATCTAAAAGACGTATCCGATGCAAACAAATGTTTTCGGAGATTTCTTGAATCTGCCACCGGATTCACCACAAAGCAGCGTTCAAAAAGGATGAAGAAGAGTTAGTTGGTTGCGCCATTAGCTTCATGGCTGCTATTGTGATATAGATTGCTGAAAAAAAGTGTAGGGCTTAGCGAAGATTGTGTGATCCCTCACACAACAATCGTCGCTGCCGATGCGATCTTTGGGTACCGTTCCGCTACTTCTCGCGCAATTGGTCCCTTGATCTCAGTGCCCTTTGGGATGCCATCGTCATCGGTGATCACCACTGCGTTATCCTCGAAGGATACGCGCATTCCGTCAGGACGTTTGTATTCCTTCTTCTGCCTGATCACCACAGCACGCATGATCTGCTTTCGCATCTCAGGAGTTCCCTTCTTTACAGACACGACCAGCATATCGCCGATCCCTGCTTTCGGGTACCGGTTCTTTACGCCGCGGTAGCCCACCACAGAGATGACCCCGACAACCCGTGCGCCGGTGTTGTCCACGCAATTTAATTTCGCTCCCGCGTTTAACGGGCGCGTCATCGCTGAACGGATGCCCCTCATGTCAGCGCCACCACCACAAATGACTTGGTTTTGCCAAGAGGACGGCACTCCGCGATCTTGACGATGTCACCCTCCTTTGCATTGATGCATGGCGGGTTGTGGGCATGGATCCGTGATCTGCGCTTTTCATACCGCTCGTATTTGAATATTCTCTTCTCGTAAGTGCGCTCGACCACCACGGTTTTGTCCATCTTAGCACTGATAACAACTCCATCAAGCACCTGCCCCCTGACAGGGAGCGTGCCATGAAACGGGCAGTTTGGATCCTCGCATTCTGATAGCGGGATAGGTACATTCAATCCAATATTTCTTGCCATCGGTTATTCCTCTTCCTTTTTAGTTCCTTTCTGATTATTCTTTAGTTCTTGTGCTTCTTTGAGATTCTGTCTTCGGGACGTGCAACAAGCAAGTCCCCATCGACCCGGACCTTCCGGTCATCCGGCAGACTGAAGATAAATGTGGAATGCGCTTTCGGGATGGTTTTATCGAGAAAATGTTCACCCACCTCATCTGGTTCACCAATGTGTGGAGCCATATTCCTGATTTCTTGCCGATTGGTAGCCGTCGCCTCTTTCATGGCGGAAAAATCGGAATAGCCCATAGTAATGAGTAGCGTGTTCCTTGTTTCGTCGACCACCACACCTCTGGTGCCGACCATATCAGGACTTGTGCTCTCTGCAACCACGGTTTCAAGACCGATCAGGGTGTGGTACACCAGATTCCCGGGGGTGATCTCGTACGTCATAACCCTCTCTCTTTCTGGATTGTCTTGATCCGCGCAATGGTGCGTCTCAGTTCTCCGATCAATCCGGGGTTCTCTGGCGCGCCTCCTGCAGAGGAAAGCGCACGCTCCCTGATTAGATCCATCCGCAGCGATTCGAGTTCATCGAGCATCTCATGCGGGCTCATATTCCTGATCTCTTCCGATTGAAGTTTTGCCATCTACTTTAATCCCCCTTGTGCACCCTTGATGCCGGATGCCAGTAATCGAATCCCGTATGCTTGTGCTCGGTGACCCCGTCCTTCGTCCGGGTCTCCTCCTCCACCGGGATCGCCTCTTCCGGCTTGCCGGGCTTTGCCTGTTTGTGCGCGATCGCCATCGCATGCCAGTCGAGATCGTCGTGCCTGTGCTCCCAGATGCCATCCACATTACGGGTTTCGGATTTGGGTGAGGTTTTAGTGGGGATGCTCTCTGTTTCAACTGGAGATTCTGCCGTAGCCAGTGCCTCAGTATCCAGAGTCTCAGGGGGGATGCCCTCTGTTTCAACTGGAGATGGGATTTGGGTAGCAGGTGGAGTTTTGGTAGTAGAGGGGATTGGGGGTTGGATGGTGTCCGCAGTAGCTGAACCTTCTTCCACCGCTTCGATGGTGGGCTTGCCAGCAATTTCAGCCTCTGTGACTGCTATTTCCGCTTCGGTAGCCACCTCAACTTCTGTGATCTCTACCTCCGCTCCGATTATCCCTTCTTCTGCTTCGATCATCTCTGCAGTCGCGATTCCAGTCTCTTCCGCAATCACAGGTTCGGGCGGCTCGACCTCCACCAAACTGA
Organism: Methanobacteriota archaeon; assembly: GCA_034658575.1. Classification (GTDB taxonomy): domain Archaea; phylum Halobacteriota; class Methanosarcinia; order Methanosarcinales; family Methanogasteraceae; genus Methanogaster_A. The sequence goes on along the minus strand of JAYEFK010000171.1, from coordinate 13,542 downwards.
ACACGTCCGGCAGCACGGTGTCGGGCAGTACGATCTGGACGCTGCAGCCAATCGTGCCCAGTTTCTGAACCGCAGTCGAAAACCCGCGGTGCACGATCTCCTCTGCCGGCTTGCCAGCATGTACGATGTAGCCATCCACAACTTTTTCGATCCGCGATCTGGGACCTGTGAGTTTTCCAGAGAGTACGATCCTGCACCCGATTGCGCCTGCGCCGATAATTCTACGAAGCGTCGAGTGTGCTGCCTTCCTGAAATACCAGCCGCGTTCGAGTGCGCTTGCGATCCGTGATGCCATCAACTGCGCATTCAATTCAGGGATGCCCACGCTCTGCACATCGATCTGGGGGTTGTCGAGATCGTAATGCTGATCCATGTCCCTTGTAAGCTTGCGAACCACTTTTCCGCCCTTTCCAATGACCATTCCAGGTTTCTCTGCATAAATAGTGATCTGGGTTCCCATTGGGGTTCTGTTCATCTCCATACCGGCGTAGCCAGCGCGTTCAAGTTCTCCGGCAAAATACTCATCCATTCTTGCCCTATTGAGCATTTGCTGCACAAATTTTCGCTCGACTGTCATCTACAACTCCTCCAAAATAATCTCGACCGTTACAGTCTCAGTATTCTTCGCAGTTGCGCGGCCCATGGCACGCGCTATGATTCCGCGGATGGTTCTGCCTTGTTTGGTTGCAGCGTGTGATATTTTCATGCGGTCAGGTTCCAGACCTTTGTCCATAGCGCTGTTCTCGGCATTGACAAGCACCTTGAGAACCTCTGAGGATGCCCGCACCGGATACCTGCCTGCAGCCATCTTGCCGCGCCGGTGCCCGACGCCGTCGTTGTAGCGCTTGAATGGGACTGCCCGCTTGAGTGCTATCACGTCCGCAAGGTACTGCTTTGCCGCAGGCGTATGCATATTTTTGATCGCAATGCATATCTCACGTGTGTGTTTTGGTGAGACGTGCAGTTCGTAGCCCATCGCTCGTGATGATGTGTCCGGATTTGATTCACGTGAATAACTTACCCTTGCCATTAGTATCTCCTTGCTGATATATTATTCTGATATACTATTTTGCATCACTTGAGCGGCACGAATTTGCTGGACCTGGTTGAGCCGACACCTGCACTGCCGTGCCTCACTAGATTCCGGGTGAGCGAATACTCGCCGATATAATGACCGATCATCTCTGGTTGCACCGTCACCCTGTTAAACTTCTTGCCATCGTGAATCTCAAGATCGATTCCGATCATCTCCGGTAGGATTATCATATCCCGAAGATGGGTTCTAACCATGGTGCGCCCATCCTTGACGCTCTGGATCAGTTTCTTGTGATCTTCAGTAAAACCTCTACTTATCTTCCTGCGCTGGGATGCGGGAAGCAGATCTGTAAACTCCTGGAAAGACATCTTCTTCAGATCCGAGACAGTATGTCCCCGATATGTGAACTCTCCCTTCCTTCGTGGTAGTTTCTTCTTTGTCTTCTTTGCCATTGTTTCACCTGTGAATTATTACGCGCGGTATTAAACGTGTCATGTATGTCATGGATTATCGTTTCCCTGATCGTCTCGATGCGATGCTTCCGACTTTCCGCCCAGGCGGCGTGTTTCTGCTCACGCTCTTCGATCTCCCTGGATGTTTCCGGTTGCCGCCACCGAATGGATGGTCGATCACGTTCATAGCAACCCCGCTCACACGCGGGTATTTCGCCGCGCGGGTCTTTAATTTGTGATATTTCTTTCCTGCATTCACAAACGGCTTATCTGTGCGCCCGCCGCCTGCAACCAGTCCGATCGTTGCCCTGCATCTTGGGGATATCCATTTCATCGTACCGGAAGGCATCTGCACCAGTGTCTTGCCGACATCGTGGGTGACCAGAAGCCCGTACGCCCCGGACGCCCTTGCAAAATGCCCGCCATCGCCTGGGTGGGATTCAATGTTGCAGACCGGAGTACCCTCCGGGATGTCGGATAGCGGTAGTATGTTCCCGACTTTGATCTCAGCCCCTATGCCACAATCAACCTCCTGACCAACGGACATCCCTTCACATACAAGGATCAGCCGTTCTTCGCCATTCTCAAAGGAGATTCGTGCGATCGGTGCGGATCTGGCAGGATCGTGCAGGATCTCGATGATCTCCGCCCTGATAGTTGTATCGCTAATGTTTGGGTGTGCCAGTTTTGCTTTGAATTTATGAGAAGGCGCCCGGTATGTTGGACCTCCCCGCCCTCTGTTCTGCGATATGATTCGTTTTCCCATCTTCACTCACCTAAAATAATCCTATTCGAGTGGCAATCTCAGTTGCTGCATCGTCATCCATGAACGTTACGATTGCCTTCTTCTTGCCCTTCGGCGTGATAAGTGTCCTGATTGCAGCAACGTCGAACCCATAGATATCCTCAATATCCTTCTTGACGTGGTTCTTGGTTGCGTTTATGTCCACGATCAACTGGAGTTTGTTCTGCTCTTCCAGTTGTATGGTTGCTTTTTCTGTAATGAACGGGTATCTGATTGACATGGTATCACTCTTGTATTCTCATACATAGTGACCGCCGGGTACTTTAATATTTGTGATGTGCAAGAGTCGTAAAGTTGTTAGTGCTCGGAGCCGATCGATCATGATCTGTTGTATTCTACCAAACATCCGCCCGGGCAAGTTGACAACACCCAATAAACGATAACACTTATATACGCAGCAATTATAGTCATGGGATGGAGGCGTTGTAATGTCTGACAAGGAATCGATACATGTACAGTCGTTGCAGGACGAATTAAAGGATTGTGAGGCGCTTAACAAGGCATTGAAAATACTCGCCGGAGAAGTTTCGTGCGTGCTCAACGAAATAGCGGAAGAGAGTGGCGCAAAGGATAAGGATGTATGCAGAAGTATGGGCGAGGATGCTGGCAGGCGGCTTGGTAAGAAGGCGAGAGAGAAATTCGGCAAGATCGAGAAGGTGGAAGAAGCTCTGGATATCTGTATATACCACACAGACTCGTGGTATGGATACGACATCGAGGTCGACCACATCGAGAAGAATACAATTTACATCAATGTATTCAAGTGTTTCGTACGCGATATCCTCCATGATCGAGGACTCACGACAGACTCTCCGCTCTGCGGCATCACGCGCGGCTATCTCATAGGAGCACTGAAGGAGCTTACTGGCAGGGACGTGGATGTGCAAATCGTGTACGGGAATGTAGAAGGCGTCTGCAAAGAAAAGATTATTATTGAGTGAAGGATCGTCAGTGTTAGACCTTGTAGTAAAGAGATGCAATCTCACGCTGTTCCTCCACAACCGCGTTGAGATGATAGCGTACATATCTGATGCGAAAACGTTGGTGCAGAGTGCTGGTCTCTTTTCGTCATCTCACTGCTATCTGGTTGCTAAACCCATCCCGACGGCTGATGTGTCCAGTCAGGTTGCAGACAGGTGGTGTAGCAGGCTGATGTATCTGGACAAGAGTCCTATCCAACCAGAGTGCAGATAGCGATCCATAAGATCGGGGCAATTTGGAGTGCGGCAAATAAGATTTATGTAGCTATAACTCCAGACAAAAGTGGAGGCGTTGTAATGTCCAACAAGGAATCGATACATGTACAGTCGTTGCAGGATGAGTTGAATGATTGTAAGGCGCTTAGCAAGGCACTGACCATACTCGCCGGAGAAGTTTCGTGCGTGCTCAACGAAATAGCGGAAGAGAGCGGCGCAAAGGATAAGGATATGTGTAGGAGTATGGGCGAGGATGCTGGCAGGCGGCTTGGTAAGCAGGCAAGGAAACAGTTCGGTACAATTGAGAATGTGGAAGAAGCTCTGGACACATTCATCTACCGTACGAATATGTGGTATGGCTATGAGATGGAGATCGACCGCGTAGAGGATGGTATAATTTACATTAAGGTATTCAAGTGTTTCATACGCGATATCCTCCGGGACCGAGGACTCACGACAGACTCTCCGCTCTGCGGCATCACGCGCGGCTATCTCATAGGAGCACTGAAGGAGCTTACTGGCAGGGACGTGGATGTGGAACTCGTGTTTGGAGATGTGAACGGCATCTGCCGGAAGAAGATCACTGTCAGATGAGTTTGGCGTATGCGACAGGTCTTTCTGTTGCTCGGTGTCGGCTTTCTGCAGGACGGTTCATTGCAAATGCGTGTAGCATTAGCACCGCTGTGGGCAATTCCCGCGAATGCAAACAGGTAGCAACAGACAGGCAGCAACATAGACATTCGTATGATTCCGACCGTGTAGGCATCCGCGATCCCCATCAGGGCTGCTACGCCGTATGGTTCGGAGCGCAGGCAGTGCAGATAACAATCCCGTTGGGTGCATAATTTGATGTGTAAACCCACCAATATCCCGATAAGATGGATGCAAGAATCAAAGCAATCCTTATAGCAGAGGGTTCGGCGGATATCGAGCCTGAACTGCTCGGCACCACCAAATCTCTCGCGTCAGGGCAGTCAACTGCAGGACCGGGTGCAGGGGTCAAGTCGTTCTTCTTCAGATCAGGCGGACATCGTGTTCGGCTGGAACACAGGAGAGACCCCGATGCGGCTCTTATAGTGCGGCGGATATATGAAGAGGCGGCGGTCGGTGACATGCCTGACGGCAGCGTTGATGCAGGCGATGCCCGCGTTGATGCCGGTATCGATGCGGGCAGTGGTGGCAGCAATGCTGATATCGATGAGAATGGTGATGCCCGCGCCGCTACTGAGGATGGTGATGGTGACACCTGCGACGCTGCTGATGTCGGCGGCGAGGACGTTGTTATCTTTTGCGGCGGTAGGGAACTCGTACGCGGCAGAATAGAGCCCGCACTGCTGCACTGCCCGGAGCAGGCATACATCACATTGAGCGAATCTTGCATCTTTGACTGCACGTTCTGCCCGGTCCCGAAACTTGGAGGCAGAACCAAAACCGCAGGCGAGGTCATGAGAATGGTTGATGATGCATCCCGGACCGGCAACCTTCACGCGATCTCTATCACATCAGGAATCGAGCGCTCGCCCGGAGAAGAGGTTACCCGGGCTGTTGATCTCGTAAAATCTCTCACAAAGTACAATCTGCCGATTGGGGTATCGGTGTATCCGACCGGGGATTCATCCATCCGCCTGAAGGAGGCGGGCGCTGTTGAGATCAAGTATAATGTAGAGACCATGGACCGAGAGATATTCGGGCGCGCCTGCGCTGACATGGATCTCGATTTTGTGCTTGCATCGCTTGAGGATGCTGTCGACATCTTTGGTGAGAACCGTGTCTTCTCAAACTTCATCATCGGTCTTGGGGAGTCGGACAGAACCGTGAGGGGAGGTGTGGAGATGCTTGCAGGGATTGGTGTAATCCCGATTCTCCGTGCGTTAAACCTCCATCCGCTCCGCCCTGATCTGAAGAATGTCTGCCCGGATGCGGCACGTCCGGATGCCGATCGGTTGCTCAGACTTGCCCGGTTCGAGCGGAAGGTGCTGGATGCGCACGGGTTGCGGGCTCGGGTGGCTGAAACGATGTGCCTGTCGTGTGGGGGATGTGATCTTGTGCCGCATTGGGATGTGTGAGGTGAGGGAGAGTGCGTAGTACTATAAGTGATGGAGTGGACTTTTCTATAGTTGCATCCAAATGATGGGACAGAGGTGTTCACTTATGGAAATGAAAGTAAAGGATTTAACCATTGTGGAGTTCCAATCTTTAATATCAGATACTATGAGAGCGACTTTGAAGGATTTAATTGAAGATATGTCGGCACTTTCAAGTCCTGAATATCTAAAGTCTATTGAAGAGGCGAGAAACGATTATAGGGAAGGTAGAGTGAAACATCTTGAGGAACTCTTTGATGTATAAGGTAGTATTCACTCAAAAGGCAGTAAAAGACCTGGAAAACATTGATGAACAGATGCGGAATAGGATTGCTGTGAAACTACGGGAATATGCTAAAGAACCTCAAAGATATGCTCGAAAATTAATAAATTCAAAAATAGGGACGTATAGATTTAGGATAGGAGATTACAGAGTGATATTTGATATTGATCGTGAAAATATAGTGATTTTAAGAATGGGACATAGAAAGAGTATTTATAAATAGACCTGTTGCCAATAAACATTCACCCCCCTCTCGCTCATCGCCGACTTCGTATAACCTGAAACCGTTATATCCAATAAATTCAGAGTCCCTATCGATAAGTTTATGTTGCTTGTAAGTTTAATGGTAAGTCATGAGTGTTAGAAGATCTATTAATCAATTTTTATATGGAGATGGTAAAAACAAGGGAAGAAAACCTGATGAGAGATACGCTTCTTTTGATTTTTGTTACAATTACTTTTACTCATTTTATAAACGAAATAAACTTGATGAATTAGCAGATGAAAAAAATCTTCAGATGAGCTGTTTGCAATTAGGTTTTTATTTAGCAAGTTGGGGGATGATGAGGGGATCATCTTTTCTCCTTGAAAAAAGCATTAAGAACTATAAAAACCTAATTATCATAATTTCAAAAATGAATCCTATATTATGGGAAATTGATGTAGATAACTATGATGAGGAGAACATTAAGTTATTATTAAATTGTAAAAAGCAAATCATAGAAGTTATTAGAAAAGAAAATAAACCTAGCGATACTTTGGTAACAAAAATAATGTTGGGTATTTTTGCCAATGTTCCTGCTTATGATTACAACTTTAAGAAGTTTCTTAAAAAAAATCAATATTGTCAAACATTTAATAAAACATCTTTAAATCAAATAAAGAAATTTTACGAAGAAAATAACGAAGTTTTCAATTCTTATGAAATACATACTTTTGATTTTCGAACGTCTAATGACACTGATAATATTTATACAAAAGCAAAATTGATTGATATGTATGGGTTTATAGCTGGTCAGTAACGGGCTTTGAATTCACTCAAACCATGCTACCCTCTCACTCCACTTCGTTCCGTTCGGGCGACACAAACCCATAAGAAAGGAGGCATGAACCAATGAACAAAACATGGGGGGTCGCAATCATATCAGGCACTCTGGCGCTTATCGCAGTATACGCCGTGATCGTGTTATTGCTGGTGAAACTGCTCTGGGCATGGACAATCCCTGACATCTTTCCGGGAGCCGTTTCCCAGGGTCTGATAGCCGGGTCGATATCCTGGTACACCGCGCTAAAAATAGCCGTCTTCGTTGCAGTACTTGCCGGACTGGCAGGTGTGCGGCGGAGCAGGGAGTCGTAACTTCGCGGTACCTGTGCAGTTTTATATCCCACAGGGGGGATCACAATGAAAAAGAAACTTGATCAGGTGTACCAGTTCAAGATCACGCTTGAGGGTGCCAAACCACCGATCTGGCGGCGAATACAGGTCCCGGGAACATATACATTTTGGGATCTGCATGTCGCGATTCAGGACGCTATGGGCTGGGGAGATGGTCATCTTCATGAGTTCGAAATGGTCGATCCGTCAACCGGTTCAGTGGTACATATAGGAATCCCGGTTGAAGACATTGGCAGAGAACTTCTTCCGGAGCATAGACGAAAGATAGCCAAATATTTTTCTATGGAGAATCGATCGGCAGAGTATGTATATGATTTCGGTGATAACTGGGAACATAAGATACAACTGGAGAAGATACTTCCAAGAGAAAAGGGTGCTACGTACCCGATATGCATCAAGGGAAGGAGGGCATGTCCCCCAGAGGATTGTGGTGGGTTATGGGGCTATACTGACATCTTGGAAACATTGGAAGACCCGGACAATGAGGAGCGTGAAGAACTGCTGGACTGGGTTGGTGAAGACTTCGATCCTGAACATTTCGACGCAGCAGAGGTCAGCTTTGACGATCCTGATAAACGCTTCAAATTTATGTTTGGGTGATGCACGGCTGCCTATACAGCGGAGATGCAACTTACCCAAGCTCCCATCAGGAACGATCTCACATCCTAACATACCACCAAACACCCAAACTCCAATCTCCAATTGAAACCAAGGGGTCTGGGTAACACACGTTCGCATCGAAAGTATTGTACCTCCCCAGAACCCAAGTCTCCAGTTGAAATCAAGGGGTTGGGCTCCACCCACCACAAACACCAGAACCAAAAACGATCCGGACGGTCAGGCTCTACACCACACCACCTCACAAGCAAGCACACATACCATTCAAGCAAACATACAAAACTTCAATTATCCGAACAACCACAGGATACAACCACCAATGCCACCCACCATCCTCAAGATCGGAGGTAGCGTCCTCACAGAGAAGACCGACACCCCGACACCGGCACCATCCGCGATCGAGAGGTGCGCCGCAGAGATCGCATCGTACCACCCGTCAGCATACAACCCGCTGATCCTGATTCACGGTGCAGGTTCGTTCGGGCATCCGCAGGCAAAAAAGTACGGTTCGCCGGACGGATTCACCAATTCCGGGATAATCGAGATCCACCGATCCGTAACATTGCTAAACGAACTTGTTGTCAATGCATTGATCGAAAATAACGTCCCGGCGGCAACCGTGCATCCGTTCGGCTGCACTGTGGCAGAGTATGCACGCATCAGCGAGATGCAGACCGCTCCAATTGCGCTGATGCTTGCCCGCGGCATCGTGCCTGTGCTGCATGGCGATGTGGTGATGGACAGGACGCTTGGAGCATCGATCATATCAGGCGACCAGATCGTGCCGTACCTTGCAGCGCTGTTTGGGGCGTCGCGCATCGGATTCGGGACTGCAGTCGATGGCGTGATCGCAGACGGCAGGGTGGTTCCGGAGATCACGCCAGATACGTTCGAGGCGGTGCGATCCCATATCCATGGCTCAGAGGGAACCGACGTAACCGGTGGGATGCTTGGCAAGGTTCGTGAACTGCTCGGGATCGATATCGATTCGTACATATTCAGTGCGCTAAAACCGGGCATGATCGCGCGATTCTTGTCTGGCGAAGAACCAGGGACGAGGATAACGAAGACAGGGAATCGCCCTATTGTGGATATGCTCGAAACTTCCCCGATCCCGACCGGCTCCGGAAGAGATTGAGAAGTCCCAAAGCCCGGGCAGCCGAAATCTTTATTATCGCTTCGAGCCACAATAGACTCAAACCGGGGCGGGTGTGGTCGATCGAAGAATTGTGGGTGAGACCCTCCTACCCGAGAAAATGAGGCAAGGGGTTAACTCATGAAATCCAGACACAACACCAGACAGGATCGACCGAATTGTAAACGCTACAGATGATACCTCCGGCGCTCTTCGTAGCAGCAAGCCCTGCTGCAAACAGTGGCAGGGGTGGGATAAACGCCCGCGGAAGCATCTGGGGGATGGCGTAGAATAACGGTCTTAATCGCTGTTGGCAATTGCCCGAGATCGATCAGAAGAAACAATAGTCTCGAAAAATAGATGGGCAATGTTAAATAGTATTTATACAGAACCGAGATTATGAGTGCTAAAACAATATCAATAAGGCGCGACCTGTACGAAATTCTCAATAGTACGAGGGGGGAGACTGAAAGTTTCAGCAACGTGATAGAGCGGTTGGTAAAGGAGAAAAAGACAAATTTATCAGAGTTTTTTGGAGTTCTAAGCGATAGTAGAGTATTGGATGAATTAGATGCGGAATCTAAAAAGATGAGGGAAAATTCGAGAGTTAGAATATGATCGTTCTCGATACAAGCTTTCTCATTGATCTTTTCAAAGGCGAGCGCGGGACTTTGAGTATAGTCGATTCTGATGTAGCGACAACAGTTATAACATATCACGAGATTTTATCTGGAATAAGACATAAAAAGGCTAAGAAAGAGGAAATGTTTTTCAGAAGATTTTTCTCAAAGATCAAGATTCTTGGATTTGATTTAAATGCAGCAGAGATATCAAGCGAGATAATGACAGACTTGTTGACCGCAGGGAGACCGGTTAATACGCTTGACGTTCTTATAGCAGGCATCGCCATCACAAACGGGGCGGAAAAGATAGCTACGAGGGATAGGGATTTCAGGGAGATATCTGAAGTGTCCCTGCTGGAAACCCTGTTCTACTGATGAAAGACCGAGAGTTTGTTTGAAACTTCCCCGATCCCGACCGACTCCTGAAGAAATTAAGAAGTCCCCTGACTTCACAGAGGTGATGATCTATCTCAATGAAACATTCAAGACGAACGTTTCAAAGGGCGCCGGCAACTACACCGCAACCGGACTTGATCCCGACACCAGCTACACGATCGGCACACACACGGTTGATGACAAAGGAAACATCAACCAGACATGGTAAACGACACTACGAGGACATTGCCGTTCTCAGGGCTTCAGCGCATCAATGTGACGCCGACTGCATGGGCGCTGAACATCAGCGAGTCTATGAATTTCAATGCCACCGGATATGATCATAACGATGATCTGATAGATCCGTCAAATCTAACGTTCGCATGGTACACCACCCCAACAGGCGTTGGGACGCTTAACGCGACGACCGGATCTGTCATAAACTTCACAGCACTACATGCAGGGCGCTCTTGTTCGGTTAGGAATTGTAATTGATAGTAGCCGGCATGTTTCTCATCAGCGTCTGCCCGCAAGCCCTGACCGACTCAAGTCCTCCATGGGCGAGTACTACTCTCGTTGATCCATCCTGTATAGAGTGGGGGTGAAAAAAACCGGATACGACGTAACAGTCACTTCAGATACGGATAATTTCTCAGACGGTTATATCGAGGTGAACATCACTCCAGCAACCATTTCCATAACGGCTTATACACTATTTTATTACCACCCTGAATATCTTCCCCTTCGAAATCATCGGTTATTATCAAACCAACGTTTAGTTTGAACTCTTGCATAGTTTCAATCAGACCATTGATCTCACGGTCTTTATTTTCATCGGTCAGTTCATAACAAACCTGTATGGCTTCTTTAACCTCTTCGCCCTGTATTGTCAAAAAATCACATTCATATTTGTTTTTCCAGTAATATACATCTTTATCTCGTCTTTTAAGTTCGACCAGGACAACATTCTCATATAATCTACCGATATTTTGAGAGAACTTAAACGATATCGCATTTATCAAGCCGGTATCGATCACATAGACCTTTTTTGGATTTGCGAATTGCTCTTTTAATTTGCCATATTTTGGAACCATAAATACAAAGTTTATATCGGCGGCGCAGGCTAAATATGTGAATAACGTATTTTTACTGATCTTTTTACCCTGTGATTTTTGGATGTTATAATACTTATTTGTTGAAAAATAAGAAGAAAAAGTATTTACGAGATATAGAAGCATCTCTTTTACGTTGTAAAAGCTTCTTATATGGTATCTGTCTACCAGATCTTTGTAGAATATAAGATCAAAATACTCCTGAAGGATCCTGGTCTTGAGGGTCTGGTCTTTATCCACAATTTCCGGAAAACCGCCGAATTCGATATATTCTATAAGCAACTTCTTAATTTTGTAACGTAGTGGTGTATACTCAAAGTTCCTTTGCAAAGGTACACCTTTAACGTTCAGGAATTCCTTGAATGAATAAGGGAAAATGTAGTATGTCAGTGTTCTTCCACGCAGTCCGGTTGCAATCTCCTTGCTCAGCAGTTTTGAACTTGAACCTGTGACACATATTTCTACATTTTTCTGATCATATAGTCTTCTGAGGAAAGTCTCCCAGAAAGGAACCTCATGTATCTCATCGAAAAATATGTATAGTAATTCATCTTTGTTCTCGGGATATAGCTCATAATAAGCATCCAATATCAGGTCAAGCTCTTCTTTTTTGATGGGGAAAAGCCTTTCATCTTCGAAATTTATATAGATGATCCGGTCTTTATGTTCACTCTTGAGCTGGCTTATGATCTGGTACATAAAATATGTTTTTCCGGCTCTTCGCGAACCAATAATAGTGTTGATCTTACCTGAAAAGTAAATTTGTGTATCTCTTTGCACAAACTTTACATCACGCTCTTGAGCTAAAATTATAAGTTTTTTGATTGTTTCTTTGTCCATGCTTTGTATGTAGGGACAGATTGTATTAAATCTTTCCCTATTTGTGAATACAGGTTTTGAATTGTAGGTATCCACTTCAAATCTAATGGTAATTTAAAAATTATTAGACCGGATTAACAGGATTAACAGGATATACCGCAATGTCAACATCCTGTAAGGGAACTCAAAAATAATAACTTACCCGGCACTTGCATCATTTTCCACCAGTGGTTTAACCGCGGAGACCCAGAGATTAAGAACATAACAATCCTCCGTTCCATCCTCCGTGCCTCCGCGTCTCTGTGGTTTTGTTGTGGGAGTTACGGGTATATTATATGTTGTGAGCTCCCTAAATCCTGTAAATCCAGTCAAAATACCATGCTTTTTGAAGTGGATACAATTGCAGGTTGTTTTCAGGACTATCGCTTCACTACTTGATTCGTACGAATTTTCCATCCGGCACTCCAGGTCCCGACTCCTGAAGAAATTAAGAAGCCCCACCGGGCATCCGAAACCTTTATCATCGTTTTGAACCATAGTAACCCAAACAGGGGCGGGTGTGATCGACCGAAGAATTGTGGGTGAAGCCCTCCTGCCCGGGAAGACGAGGTGAAGGGTTAACTCATGAAATCCAGACACAACATCACACATAACCGATCGATTGTAAACGCTACGGATGACACATCCAACACTCTTATCCGCGCACGCACGCTTGCGCAGCCAGTCTACGCCGCAGCAGACAGCCCGACTGCAAACAGGGGCAGGGGTACGGTGAACGCCCGCAGAAACAGCAGGGGGCGATGGTGCAGCATGGCGGTCTTGATCGCTGTTGCTGCAATGCTTGCTGCATCCATCACGCCTGTGCTGGTAGCAATCCTGCCTCATCAGGCAAACTTCGCAGACACCACAGGCAACTATCAGGCAGGAGGCGACTGAAAATATGACTGAAAAGACACATTTTGCGACTATTGTCGTGCTGGCAGCCATGCTTCTGGCACTGGCTACAGTGTCCGCATCAGCAGACGAGGTTGCAGTGAACGACACCAACCAGACATACAACATGTCAGTAACCATTAACTCCACAGCAGTAAACGACACCGAGACCAGTTACCTGCCACATAATGATTTCATCATCAGATGCGGATTTGATCAACGGTACCGCCAATTACAGTGATGGGCTTACAGGAACAGAGATCAAAAAATCGATACAGGATTTTGTGGCCGCCTCAGAAGAACCGGTTACCGCTGATGACATAGTTGGTTTTATAAACGGCAATGCGGTAGGAGTGGGCGCAGGTGAAACATCCTTTGGCTCGAAGTGTGTCTTTAATCCTGCATCTACCTCCTATGTCTCAGTTTCAGCCCTGGACGCCACACATTTTGTCGTGGCGTATCAGGATAATGGAAACTCAAATCATGGCACAGCAATAATTGGCACGGTCTCTGCAGCACAGGAACCGACACTCCCCTGCACCTGCGGCGACATCTGCGTCAACACATCCGGCTGGTGGCGTGACGGCGGCGTGTTCAATGCAAGCGGCACGACGCCGATACAGGCGGCAATCGATAACGCGACTGCCGGCGAGACGATCTATGTGTACAACGGCA
>JAYEFK010000170.1:0-17090 GCA_034658575.1 Methanobacteriota archaeon | reverse complement strand
TGACCGATCTCCGTGACCAGACGCAGCAGAACTTTGAGATTTTGGATGTGAAATATGGACGCATCTCTGAGAACATGGAGCGAGTGATCGAGGAGATGAGAGGAGAACGAAGAGAATCGCGTGAGTCGATGAAGGGACTGACAGATGCGATCCTCAAACTTGCAGAAAGGAGGTAAAAATTATGGAACCAAATCAACAGAACAAGACGAACGGTCGAAAGACCACAAATGACGCACTGATCACACTTCTCCGCGTAAGCGTGATCGCAACCTTCGGGTTATTGCTGTGCGCGGGCATGGCGGCGGCGGCTTTTCCTGCCGATTGGACACATTCCGACTTGATTACGATAGAAGAGCATTCCGGCTCTGACCTTTCTGATTACCAGATTCTGGTCGAGCTGAACGTGTCGAACTTTGATTTCTCGAAGGCACAGCCAGACGGTGCAGACATCAGGTTCGCAGAACTGGATAAGACACTGCTGAGTTACTGGATTGAGGCGTGGGACTCGACTGCCGAGGACGCAAAGGTCTGGGTGAAGGTTGCGAGCGTTCCGGCGAGTAGTACTGCTACGATCAGGATGTATTATGGAAACGCGGGTGCTACAAGCGAGAGTAACGGAACTGCTGCCTTTATACTCTTTGATGATTTTGAGGATGGAACAGTTGGCTCTTCTCCTTCTGGATGGTCTTGTTCTGGTAATTGCAACAACAAAATTTCTTCAGATGTTGCCTATTCTGGAACAAAATCAGTAAAGATGACTGGCTCGAGTGGTGGCTGTTGGGAATCTTTACTGCACAAACACATCGGTGAACCTTCTCCTTACCGAGTAACTTTTAGTTTATACCCTCCATCTTATAGCGCAAGCGGTTGTCACAATTCGAAGGGTTGCTTGCAGTTGAAGACATCTGCAAGTTGGACATCCAGTGGAAGGGGTTTTATCAACTTTGAAAGAGATAACAACCATATCAGTGCCTGCGGTTCAACAGTGGATTATACCCCTGATAGCTGGCATAAAGTAGAAGCGTTATACAAGTCAAATACCTCAAATGTCTCTACAACATTTAGTGTAAATGGCGATTTTTTCACTGAGTGCACTTCTTCAAGATACAGTTATGAGGATTCCTTAAGATATTTGACATTTGGTTCGAGTGATGGATATAATTATTATGACCTCATATACGTAAGCAAATACGCCTCCCCCGAGCCTACTGTGACCGTAGGCGTGTCTGATGTGAACGATACAATCTTTGAAGATGATTTTGACTCGTATGCAACTGGCTCGTTCCCATCGTCAGGTGGTTGGAATCTTAAGTACAATGGATATGGCACATCCTATCAAATTGTAGACTGTTCTCAGTCAGTATCTTCGCCAAACTCTTTAAAGCTTGAAGGACAGTCAAATTGGGCTGCTGAGGCTAACCACCCTTTGTCTGAAACTCCTGATCAAGTCGTATACGAAGTTGACATAAAAGTCACTCAACCTGGAAGCACAGTCATGAATTACCATGATGCGGAAGTAGCCCTTGGCAACCCAAATGTGGGTACATGGGGCACCTCTTATGCTCCTGTACGGTTTGGGCGGGCTGAAGACCGTGTAATATTCATGAGTGGCACAACTGTTACGATGCCTTTCAACTTTGATCAGTGGTATCATGTGAAAACATCGGTAGATAATGTGAATAAGACCTATTCAGTATGGATTGAGGGGAGTTTCCTTGGGTCTGGCACTTTCAGTTGCAATGGCGATTACACCGATATTAGGTTAATAGGTGGCAATAATGCCCATACTCGTGTGTGGTTTGATAATGTGAAAGTATTTTCAGCAATACCAGGAAACACCACCACCTCACACATCCACATCGATGGAAAGAACTGTGTGAACATGCCGTTTGTAGCCCGTCTGACCGACACTCTCGGAAATCCGATAGCAAGCGGCACCCTCCTCTACAGCCTTGGCGGGGCGCAGTTCGTCAAGACAACCGATGCCTGCGGATATTCCACATTCACGCCAACGACCACTGGCACACTGATCGCAACGTACAACACAGAGAGCATCACCTGTGAGATCATCGACGATCCAACCCTGTGTACCGGTGGCTGCAACTTCGGCACCGATCCGCAGGCAGATGACCTTGCCATCACCTCGTTTACCACAGACAAAACCACGTATGCACGCGGAGAGACGATGACGATCACGATAGCGGTGGAAAACTTGGGCGGCGAGATGTACAAGAAGCTGCTGATCGATACGAGTTCGACAAAGTCAGATACAGGACTGCCACTCGGATTTGTCGGATCATGGAGTTTCGTAGACATCGGATCGAGCACCTACGAGATGCGCCTGTACATCCCGACAAGTACGGACACAGGGACATACAACGTTGCCGGCGGCGTGTACGCAGACTACCTCGCAGATGGCGGATCGATTCTTGACATCGCAAGCCCGGTATCGGTAACGATTACGTGAGGGCGGGACTATGAAACGAACAATCGCGATTGCATGCATGTTGGTGCTTCTTGCACCCATGCCTGCACTTGCTGCCGATCTTGTGGTCGATGCGCCTGATACTGTGCTGGTGGGAGAATCGTTTGTGGTGACGGTGACTGCGGAGCGATCGCCTGTCGAGGGGGCTACCGTCTTCTTCTCGCTTGGCGATGCACAATTCCAGCGCACAACAAACGCAACAGGGATGACAACATTCACGCCAACAACGACAGGCGAGCTTCTCATAACTGCGACAAAGTCACCGGAACACACGCAGGGAAGTAAAACGATCATGGTCGTGGAATCGATGATCAAAGGCGACCTCAATGGCGACGGACACCTCACCCCCACAGATGCCGCAATCGCGCTCCAAATCGCGGTCGGCAGCCGACCGTGTGACCACGCGACGCTCACCGTCGCCGATGTCAGTGGCGACGGCAGGGTCACCTCGCTCGATGCGCTCATGATCCTGCAGGCGGCGGCAGGAGTGATAGAATTGTGACCGGGACTGTTCAACCTCTTGTTGGTCTGATAACACTTGCAGGGTATTTCAAATATAACCGAAGGAAGAACTAAAATGGCTAAAAGGGCATCGTTTGAGTCCACGCCGGGGCTGAGACTATTGCAAAGTCATCAGGCGGTATGGTCACCAAGGTGGCGCGGGACGAGGGCTCCCCGTACATCGCAATGCAGATCGTCGGTCAGATGGTGGATCAATTGAAGGATAAAGGATTTACAGGCGTACACATCAAGATCAGGGTGGCTGTACGTGCTTTCGCGAGAGCCGGGATACGCATCGGAAAGATAGAAGATGTGACACCGCTGGCGCACGACGGCACCATGGCAAAGGGTGGCGGGCGTGGCAGAAGAATTTGATGAATCCTTTGAGAGTATAGGCATCGACGAAGATAGGCGAGGTGTACTATACTTCACGATTTCAGAGATAGAGCCAAGAGTTTGGATTACATTGACCGGATGTAATTTCAGGTGCAGGGGATGTTTCAGCGCAGCAAGGGTGGCTGGTGGGGTAGTGATGTCTGCAGAGGAGACATTAGAGAAGCTGAAAATCGCCTGCACAAAATACTATGGCTTCGTTCCGAAAGAAGTGCTGATAACGGGTGGCGAACCCACGATAAGCAAGAAATATCTTCTGAATCTGATAACATTGTCAAATGAGATGGGATTTAAAAATGTCGTATTGTGCACAAATGGGTATGAAATCGGAGTTGATGCTACGTACGGAGAAGATCTCGCAGCGGCCGGACTGTCTGAGGCACAATTGGATATAAAAGCTTACGATACCCAGTCACATCTAAGGTATACTGGAAAATCGAATGCACCGGTCTTAAAAGCAGCTAAAAACCTGATTGATGCCGGAATTGATTTGATCGTCCAGACTGTTTATATTCCAGAGATCGTCGAAGAAGATGAAATAAGCAAGATTGCATCCTTTCTCGCAGGGATAAATCCGGAGATAAGGTACAGAATCAATCAATTCGAACCCAGGTTCTCGCATGAGAAGATAGCAAGATCACCAACAGAAGAGGAAGTGATGGCGGCGTACGAGGCAGCTTTTAAACATCTGCCAAACACGATCACGTCTATGAGTTGCCGGCGGGACTTTACGAAAGAACCGAGAAGAGGTAAATGGGTCACCGTATATCCTGATCTCAGCTTCAAACGAAGGGGAGTTGAAGAATATGCCCGCGAGAGACTTCGGATGGTTCATTGAGACCGGCAGCACTGTTTTGCAATCCACGATTCGAGTGCGCGGTTAAACTCATCGGCATTCACGTAAATTTTGCCGCAAACCGGGCACTGCGATCCATTTACATCTCTACCGTATCGGTTGAGAGTTGTTGGCACTGTCAGCGCGCCGCATTCACATCGCAGGGTATGTGGTCCGGGCATGGTGATGATATGATGCTGGATACGGGATTAAACTTGCTGTTCATGCTTCATATCCCGCCACCCCTGATCCGGAGACTGTTTTAGATCCGTGCACAGGAGAAGATAAGACGTTTAACGATAGACAAACCACTATCATGTCCCACTTCGAGATCACACATAAAGACTCAGCAGGCAGAATCGGGAGATTGGACACCGGGCACGGTAGAATCGAGACCCCGACAGTCATGCCGGTGGTAAACCCGAATATACAGATGATACCCGCGTCCGAACTTGCGAAATTCGGGGCAGAGATCGTGATCACCAATGCATACATCATCTACCAGAACCCGGAACTGAAAGAACATGCGCTGGACAGAGGCGTGCATTCCCTGCTCGATTTTGATGGCGCGATCATGACCGATTCGGGATCGTACCAGCTATCAGTGTACCACGACATCGATATCACTTCAGAGGAGATTGTCCGCTTCCAGCAGATGATCGGCTCTGACATCGGTGTGCCGCTTGACATTCCGACGCCGCCTGATGTGCCGCGCGAGCGCGCCGGGTCGGAGATGAAGACGACGATTGAGCGGTGCGAGGCGGCGCACAGGCTTATGGAGTCGGACGGGCGCGCTTGCTCGATGCTCCTTGCAGGCACTGTGCAGGGATCGACCCATCCCGATCTGCGGTACGAATGTGCGCGCTCGCTCTCTAAAATCGGCTTTGACGTCTACCCGGTAGGTGCGGTTGTGCCGCTGCTTGTGAACTACCGGTTCGCTGATATGGTGGACGTGATCGTGGCATCGAAGAAAGGACTCTCCCCGGCAGCACCCGTCCACCTCTTTGGCGCAGGGCATCCTGCGATGTTTGCGCTTGCTGTCGCGCTTGGATGTGATCTCTTCGATTCTGCCGCCTACGCGCTCTATGCGAGGGACGGGCGATATCTCACCGCGGACGGGACTTACCATCTGGCTGATCTTAAGTATCTCCCATGTTCCTGCCCCGTATGCGCATCGCATACCGCAGATGAGTTGAGAGACGAATTTGCAGGTGGAAATTACATTTCGCTTGCAGAGCATAACCTGTATGTGACGTTTGAGGAGATCCGGATCATAAAGCAGAGTATCATCGAGGGCAACCTTTGGGAACTCGTCGAGCGCAGGTGCAGGGCGCATCCGAGACTGCTTGATGGGCTCAAGCGCGCCATCTGCCATACCGACTGGATCGAGAGGTTCGATCCGATCCGGAAGTCGGCGTTCTTCTACTGCGGGAGCGAGTCTGCGTACCGGGCAGAGGTGCGCAGGTTTGGTGAGCGGCTTGACCGGTTCGATCTGGACGGAACCGTGCTCGTACGCACACGAAAGATCAGGGGGGAGGTGGACATGTTCGATTGTGTGCTCAATCTGAAAGCGCCGTTTGGTGCGTATCCTGTGGAACTTGGCGAGACGTATCCGTTCAATGCAGAGGTGCCCCGGTCGTCAGAACCGGATTACGAGGCGGCTTCGGTTGCGCTCGGGAATGTGCTTCGCCTGATCCGACAGAATCCCGACGCAAGGTTTACGGTCGTCTGCGAATGGAAGCATCCGCTCCTTGCAGAGATTGGAGGTTGTCCGAACGTCGGGGAGATTTCACCCATCAATGAATGATTGTGGGCATGGGGCATCACTTAAAATCAGCCCCGCCACCCGGCTAACTTTGCAACCCGGTTTGACCCCAATATTTATGATCGATGAGAAGTTATATACTATGTAAGTTGGGGTTGATGTGTATGAATGAAACCGGGTGCACAAATTCCAGAGGGCTATCCTGCCATGCACTGGTCGCAGCCGTGGCGAAGGTATCGTACCAGCGGTTCCGAGACGCACGCGTGCTCTTTGATCCGATCATCAGAGAGGCGACCCTGATCCGGATGCAGGAGTTGGGCATGGATATGTCGCGCAGGTTTGACCGGATTTCAGATGCGATCCACCATTTCACCGAGTTCACCCCGGATGTGCACGACTTTTGCATAACCACGACACAGGGTGGTGCTGTCCGGCTTGAGATCGGCAGCACCTGCCCATTTCGGGATGCGTGCCAGATCGTGGATAAAAAAATCGGGATGGTCAAGGGATGTGCCGAGGCGATCGTACTGCTGCAGGTGATCGAATGCGTATGCCCGCAGAGCGAGCCCCTCACCTATGATTTCCAGCCTGCACATCGGCAGGATCAGGCATGTATAATCCATATAGGCACGGTCGAGCAGATCGTACTGAACCAGGAAAGCCAGGGACTTTATATGGATTGATATCTTCCATACTTTCTTCGCTTCCGAATAACAACTGGGAGAGCGATGGTTTGTTCATATACGTGATCGTGGGTTCTTCTGTGATATTTCCAAGTTCTGCTGCTATATCGATGGCATCATACATATTGCCAGTCTCATCCACCAGACCGAGATCCATAGCCGCCGCACCGGTATATATCCGCCCATCTGACAGGTTCAGCACCTCCTCCCGGGTCATGTTCCTGCCGGCAGCGACATCGTCCACAAACATTGAGAAGACCTCCATCACGACTTCATCGGCATACGCCTGCTCGTCCACAGTCAAGTTTCTCCAGTCAGCACCCATGTCCTTGAATTCCCCGGATTTTGCAACCCAGTGCTCAATCCCTTCCTCGTCGTAGTATCCGCTCTTGTTCTCAAAGACCCATATCACGCCGATGCTGCCTGTGATAGTGCCTGGATTCGCAACGATCCGGTCGGCAGATGATGAGATATGGTATGCAGCGCTTGCAGCGACATCGCCCATCGAGATCACCACCGGCTTCGTCTCCTTCGCCTTCTCAATCTCCCTTTTGATCTCCTGCGCTGCTGCTAACGAGCCGCCCGGGCTATTTACCCGCAGAACGATCGCTTCTACATTATCGTCGTCTGCTGCAAGTCTCAAGTGCTTGCAGACGTTTTCTGATGTTGAAAACCCGAATCCATCAGGCATTCCGCCTGTAATCATCATTCCCTGTACATAGATCACTGCAACCTGATCTTTGTCGGGATAGACGCGGAGATCAACGCCGCCAAAGATCACTGCAAGACTTACTCCAATGATCAGTATCAGCGATAGCACGATCGCAATGTAGACGAGAAATCCTCTCGACGAACCTCCTTTCGGCGGTGGGGCGGGAGCGCCCGGCGGGATCGGTGTCTGCGGAGGCGGCGAGTACGGCGGGGGTGTTTGGGGCGTGGGAGATAGCGGCGCGGGAATGGGTTGGGGTGACGTATTGGTTCCGAGGTATCTGTCATCGATTCGACTCTCTCGATCCGACCGATCATCGATCGACGCCTCAATCTGCTCGGTTTCATTATCTATGTCCGACCTATCCGCTTCCGCGCTATCTGTATGCTCCTGCCCAGTCATCGTTGATCTATGGGTTGTGTGGTATTAAAAGCGTTCTGAAAAGTAGGCACTGCTCTATGTCTAATACCATAATCTTGTGTTAATCTCGTGAAATCTCGTGGTTTTTTCATCGCACCAAACATACCCGAAAAGTATGGTCGTACCATACACTTCCGCATCCGACATACCACCTTAATATATCCCCGTACAATCTATAAGTTACAGCCACACAAGCCCCGTAGGGTAGCGGTCAAACCTGCAGGTCCTTGGAACCTGCGACGGCGGTTCAAATCCGCCCGGGGCTATCCAGGCGATATGATTATATGAGTGTACCGTATAATATCGCGGAGTGACCGATATGCTATCTGTGAACGAGACTGCACTGGACATCGTGGAGGAGATGATCGACTTAAGCGAGGAGTTCAAGATCAAAGCTCACACGCTTGACAATGGCGCTACGGTCATCGATTGTGGTGTCGAGGTCGCAGGCAGCTATGAAGCCGGGCTTGCATTTACTGATGCGTGTATGGGTGGGCTTGGGACGGCGACGCTCTGCGTGCGAAGCGTCGGTAATGTGCCGCTTGCATTCGTTGATGTCGTTACCGATCATCCCTGCATTGCATCTCTCGGTGCACAGACCGCGGGCTGGCAGATCTGTGTCGGGAAGTATGTTGCGATGGGTTCGGGACCTGCGCGTGCGCTTTCGCAGAAGCCGGCAGCACTCTTTGAGAGGATTGCGTATCATGACGATACCGACTGCGCGGTCATCGCGCTCGAATCGAACAAACTGCCAGACGAGGAGGTTATGCAGTTCATCGCTGATAGATGCGAGGTCGCTACCTCGGATGTCTTTGCACTGGTTGCGCCGACAGCGTGCATCGTTGGGTCGGTGCAGGTATCAGGGCGCGTGATCGAGACCGCAATCCGCAGGCTGGATGATCTCGGATTCGATACGAGAAAGATAGAGCGTGCGGTAGGAACCGCGCCGGTCGCTCCTGTGATGCTTGACGAGATGCGTGCGATAGGCGCGACAAACGACAGTATCATCTACTATGGATCGGTGGTGCTTGCAACAAAGGGATTTGAGGAGGAGATCTTCAAACAGGTGCCTGCCAGAACCTCGCAGGACTATGGCAAGCCGTTTTACAAGACGTTTGAGAGCGCAGGGTACGACTTTTCCAGGATCGAGATGGACATATTTGCGCCAGCCGAGATCACGGTCAACGATCTCGATACCGGAAAGACATACCACACCGGGTATCCGGGCGAGGAAGTGATCCTCGAATCATACGAAATTAGCGGAATTTAATTAAAGAGGAGTTATCTTGTTTCCAACAAAGAAAGTTCAGAGCATGATCGGGTCCAGGGTACAGGTTGAGATGAAAGGCGACGTGCACATTCTCGAGGGCGAACTCGAGAGCGTGGACGACTATCTGAATCTGCATCTGCTGGATACCGTGGAGATTGCTGACGGAGAGCGGCTCCGTTCTCTCGGATCGGTCGTCCTTCGTGGCAATAATATCATTCTGATCATCCCGGTTGAATAAAAACGGAGATCGTTTGATGGAAGAGATTGAAGAGCGCACACTCGGATTGATACGTCGCAGCAAAGGCGGGATATTGCAGAACCAGCTGCGGCTGGAACTCGGGGTCGACGGTAGAAGATGTGCGCGCATCGTCCGCACATTGCTGGACGCAAAATTTGTTGGGCGCGAACTGGTGACAGCAGGTGGCGTCCGGGTATACCGGATCAGGTTCACAGGCGGAGTCAGGAAATACGATCTGCTGATAGCAGGGAGGAAGTTTGATCCGTGCGTCGGATGCATCGATGACTGCGATCCTGCCAGATGCGCCCAGTTGAACAAGTGGATTAAGGAACTGGGCGTGAGTTTGTGAGCGGTATCCCGATCCCGCTATACAGTATCGCAGCGGTAGCCGCGCTGTTATTTGGGTTCTGGGCTGTTATGCTGATGGACTGCTTGAAACGCCACGAACTCGAATTTCACACCGAGATGCCGAATCCAAAGCGTATGTGGACGATACTGTTCATCGTCGGGATTCCATGGTGCTCTATCATATACTTTGTCACTGTGAAGCGGAAGGATTGAGTAGTTACCTCTAAAAGGAAAGTATCACAGGGGGTGAGTATGGAAAGCTTATCGAAAGTGACCTCTGGAGCAATGTTTGTACTGTGTTTTTTTAACTGTAGTGTCAAGTCCTGATACTTGGTTAATGATTTCAACAGTTGATGTAGATATGCTTTTAAAGTCGATTGGAAGTCCGCAAGGTGTTGTTCTTGTTTCTTTGAACTTTGTTCTCTTGGTATTTCTTATTTCGCTTATTGCTGCTTTGAGTTTTCTAATTGATTAAATATGGGATTTTATATTTTATGCTGGCGGTGGTTACAATAGAAAAGAATATATGCCTATTAGAGAAAAGCTGCTTGACTTATTGCCTGATGAGTATGGGTTCAGGTCTGAAATAGAAAATATGCCTGTACAATCAATCTATGGGAAATTCCTTCACTCATTTGCAAAGCAGACCTTTGTCAAGTGGCTTTCAAGACGGTGGAATACATATCATTCTTCATATACGTATTCAATTGCTATTATTTTATCATTTTCTCTTGGCATCATTGTTTTGAGTCGTTACGGGAGAGAATTTTCTGAATGGACTATAGCTATAGGATTAATTGCAGTAGCAGTTATCGTTATTCAACTTTATGTCGGGCAAAAGCGCAAGAGGGAGTTACTTATGAGTGAAAGGCTCTTCTGCCTTTCTGTAATGGACGATGGTGTGGCAAGAGCATTCGACGAAATTAGCGACATAATTATCCTGCGGGATAGATACTCAAACGAAGATGTGGATCCCGACCTCGGGCCACGTCTATAATAGTAAGTTTCGCGAGTCTTATATCGCGTATTGCAAGACCTCGACCACTATGCCTCCTCACTCCACAGACGCCGCGATCGCGCTCGAAATCGCAGTCGGCAGCCGCCCATGCGATGCCACGACTCTCGCCGCCGCCGACATGAGCAGCGACAACCACGTCATCCTGCTCGATGCTCTCATGATCCAGCATGCGGCGGCTGATGCGATAACGCTATAACAACGTACACCGTGCGATGTTTCGCATTTCGGTGCCAGAGCGGCGCAGCACCGAAATTGTTATTACGTCTGATCTGGTTACGTTATGTACACGGAAAGCATGATAGCTCCAACAACCCCGGCGGTGGTCTCAGATGGATATTAGGGATTTGTACAAGAAATATGGAAGCGGTCATATAGCATGCATCGATGATACTGTTATCGCTCATGATAAAACGTTCAAAAAGGTTTTTGAAACCGTGAAAGAAAACGGCTTGCTTGGAAATAAGCGTCTTGTATTTAGATTTATACCTCCTGAGGAGTCTGTTTGTGTCTACCAGTTCCGTATTTAAGTACCCATACAGCAAGCGGTATATCTTAACGTTCGATTGCGAGGTCATTTATCCTGAAATTCCGATATCCTTGCAGACGAAATATGGCGTTATCGAAGAGATGTTTCTTCTGGATACTGGCGCCGATATTACGACCCTGCCGAATTATGCGAGATATCTGTTTGAAGAGACTCCGACAGAGGGTAATCATGAGATGTACGGCATCGGTGGCAGTTCAAAATTTTGGAAATCGGTGATAACACTAAAACTTGCTGGAAAATGGATTCCAGTCAGATGTATCTTTGCGGAACATGATGACATTCCATTCATTCTTGGTAGGTTGGATATATTTGGGAAGTTCAATATAAAATTTGATGAAATGGAACTCCGTATTGAACAACGAAGTGGGTGAGTTGAAACAATGGGCAACCAGAATGCGCCCGTCGACCAGTGAAAAGAGACGCTGCGACCTTAACTCTAACCACACCATCGTAGATGCAGACCGTGTCAGCCTACCACGATCACCGCATCGATAGCCCGCATCAGCATCCGGTTCTCTTCCCTCGTCCGAACCGCCACCCTGACATACCGCTCATCCAGACCCTGAAACGTTGCACAGTCCCTGACCAGTATCCCGTTGCCTACCATTCTCTCTACCAGCTCCTGCGAATCCATGCCGGTACTGCTGATATCGACGAGAATGAAGTTGACCGCGCTTTCATGCGGAGAGAATCCGCGACTCGTGAACGCTTCCATGAGATAGTCCCGTTCCTTTTGTATCATGGAAATCGACCGCTTGAGATAGTCTCCTTTCATACATGCGCCCATCAACTCCCTCCCGATCGCCTCGGCAGGCGCACCGACGTTCCATACCAGCCGTGCATGGTTGAACAGTTCGGCGACCTCCGTTGATGCGATCCCGAAGCCAAGTCTGAGCCCGGGCACAGCAAACACCTTCGTAAGCGATCTGAGTACGACTACGAAATCAGAGTCAAAGACGGAATGTGCAACCGATTGAGCAGGATCTGAGAGTTCTATGAACGCCTCGTCCACAAAGATGAACGTTTCGGCATCAGAGCAGCGGTCTAAAAGTCGCCTCACATCGTCTCCGGCGATCAGATCTCCTGTCGGGTTGTTTGGATTACACAGGAATACCGCGCTCGCATCCGAGATCTGACCTGCCGAAAGTTCGAGAATCTTTGAATAATCCTGATACTGCACGTCTGCTCCGAAGAGCCGGCACTGGAACGCGTATTCATCGAATGTGGGTGCAGGGAGGATCACACGATCACCTCGCTCGATCACGATCTCTGCAAAGAGCCGGATAAGTTCTGAGGATCCGTTTGCAGGCACGATATTCTCTGCGGTGATCCGGGCAGGGCTATTGGACCCTGAACATGCCTCAACAAAATCAGCGGACACGGCTCTCAATCTGGGATAGTTGTTGTCAGGATAGTGAAAAATCCCCTCGATCTCCCGGATCGTGGTTGGGACGTCGGGCATACCCATCGGGTTCAGATTTGCGCTGAAATCGATCACCGGCTGGTATGCATCCGTATACTCTGCTATCCTGCCGCCATGTGCGCATGGGGCGCAGCCCCGCACCTCCTGCCGTACAAATCGCGTGATATCCTGCCGCATCGTAGGCATCATGGATCACTGGATGTACTCATCGAGGCTGCTTACGCCCTCGAGTTCGCTGGACTCGACCGCAACCTGATCAAAGAGACTCTTGCGTACATGGACCGGCGAGTCTATCCGCACCGCGATCGCTATGCAGTCACTTGGTCTGGCATCGATCTCTTTATGAGCGTCCTCTGCATCGATGACCAGCCGCGCATAGAATGTGCCTTCGTCCAGGTCATCGATCAGTATATATTCCACCGTGCCGCCGAGTTCAGTTATCAGCGAGACTATGAGATCGTGGGTCAGGGGTCTCGGCGACCGTTCTTTTCGCATCGCAAGGTGTATCGACATCGCCTCTGCATTACCGACAAAGATCGGCATGATGCTGTCGCCGTCGGCGAGCAGTACCACTGGCGACATCTGCTTCGGGCTTCCAACCATGTATACGCCCTTGATTGTAGCGGCGATGGTATCCATCATCTCACCAAATTAATCGTAATATCCAGTCTCATAACGCCGAAGGCGTCGATGCGGGAGTATGAGTAATTCCCGCACCGCATTAACGCCGAAGGCGTCGATGCTCGAGCTTGAAAGTGTTGACATTGCATTATAGGGGTTGCCTGATGTGGGAAAGCGGCTTAACCCCGCTTTCCAAGATGCGCACCGATGCTCGGTTTTGTCTTCTCTGTACCCTTGCCGCGCCCTCGCTGTCCCTTTGACTTCCGCCCGGCACTGGTCAAGCCCCGCTCTGCCCTGCCCCGTGTATTGCAGATCCAGTTAAGACGCGAATCGCTCTTGATCACTGGATGGTGCGGATCGACCAGAATGACCTCGTACCATATATGTTTTCCATCCTCGCCAACCCAGTACGAGTTTAAAACTTCCATATTCACGTATTTCCTACTCGTGCGCTCCTCTGCGACCAACTGCAAACTCTTCTTCGCAGTTATCTTACGCATCCCCATCCGTTTCGTCCTTCGTCCGCGTATGTACCTCGATTTGCGCCTGCCGCCACGTCGCACCCTTGCACGCGCCACGATGATGCCTTCTTTCGCCTTATACCCAAGCGATCGTGCGCGATCGATGCGTGTCGGTCTTTCGACCCGTATAACGCTTCTATCCTTGCGCCATTCCTGCATACGCTGCTGTCTGAGGTCGTGTACGTACGTCTGGTCCGGATTCTTCCATGCGTCTCTTACATATCTGTAAAACGATTTTGCCATTATTATTTCACCTTTTCCGGTTCAACTGCTCTTTTCACAGTCACATTCCAGCAATTCGGAGTTTAGTCTTATGGCGGGGTCACTATTAAATGTTGTCTGTCACTTCCATAATCCGGGTCACAGGATCAGCAGGGATCACTCTTTCCGAATTCGTGGGATTCGTCCAAATTTAAAATGATCCGTTCTCTCGTTCGGTGGGTGTGAGACCTGGGCTACGCATGGGTCGTCATTCTCATGGACGAGGCTGAACAGACCCCGAGTATGACCACAATGCAAAAATCATCCCTTTTGAGCAATATAAGGGAACTAATCGACGAATGCGGACATGTCAACTTCAGAAATACGATGTGGTTCTATGCGGTTCCTGATGAGAACTTCCTCGAAGGCAGGCAGGTATACGAGGCTCTGCGGCAGATGCTCCCCTCTGTCTTCGATGCAACCACAACCCCGACCGGAGTCAAGATATATCTCGAAGAATCGTCCGAAGACCCAGTGGAATTGCTATCTGATATCGGAAGAAAGTTATCTGCAATTTACGAGGTCGCATACGGCGTAACATTTGAAACCGGCGCACTTGATGAGATGATAGCCTATGCTGCGAATGCTGCGAATGCTGCGTACGAACGGAAGCTGGAAATCGGGTACAAGAGAGAATTTGTCAAAAATATCATCATTGCATTGCACGGATTGCGCAAGACCGGGGATGCGGAGTGAGGGGGGCGAGGCGAGTCGTGAATCCGGACAGAACGATGCGGTCTGTGAAGCATGCCACGTACGGGAGCGGATAGGTGCGAGAGACCCAATTTTGTGGGTTTGAGCTATCTGCTCGGTTTGAGGATGGTATCTTGCGGTGGATCAGGCGGGATGAGCTTGAATTTATGTCATGGCATGCGCCGGTGCCGGAGGTCGGGATCGCTGAACCATCGGAGCCGATCTTACCGGAAGAGCGGTTCAGTACAAGAGAGATCATCGAAGCACTCAGATTGGGCATCGTTCCTCACGGACAGGTGGACGAGTTCACGTTTGGGCGAGATTACACGATATCGCAGATCAAAGAGTGGTTGATCCGTCTGGGCTTCGGATCTCTGATAGTTTCCGGAGAGTACGGGGTTGGGAAGACGCATCTTCTGGATTATACCTACTCATCTTCCCTTAAAAGAGACTGGGCGGTTGCAATGGTTGCGCTTGACCCGAGTGAACTTCCCCTGCACAGACCAAAGGCGATATACGAGGCGATAGTCCGTTCCTTCAAATTCAGGACGCACAACGGCGGTTTCAGGGAATTTCTGCGTGAGATTGCAGCAAGCTCGAAGTGGCATGAGTTGCAGGAACACGAGTACCTCGGGACCGTTTTAATCCTCTGCGTGGCTCTGCGGCATAATCTAAAGTACGGCGATTCCTGGCAATCGCTCAGATGCCCCTGTACTTCATGAACGCGCCAATTCCGAGCAGCGCACCCAGAATAACCACCAGCCAGAACAAGACGCTGTCAGTCAATCTTAGCCCCCCGGCATCCAGCGCTGCCTCTGCCGGTCTCGTAGGAATCCCCCCTGCAACCGGCGTAACCTTCTCGGTCGGCACTGGCGTGGGTGGTGGGCGCGGCGGCAGGACAGATACCTCTACATCACACCACGTATTCGGATCGTTTGCGGCGTTATCCGCGATCCTGATGTTGTAGGTTCCAGCAGATGTGTTCTCACCGGCATGAATCGTTATCTCGTACGTAGCAGTCTCTCCGATATCGATGATCTGCGGTTCCATCTGCGATTCTACCGGGGATATGATAATTCCCTCTGGCAGATCGCGGGGATATTTGAGAATGGCACCACCGTAGCAGAGATTTCCGTGATTCGTGGCAGAGACCGAGAACGTCGTGCTTGAGCCCTGATAGACCTCAACCGGTTGGACCTCGTCGATATCCACATAATCCTCGTATATCAAGCCGTCCTCGATAATCGAAACTGCCGGATGTGCGAGCAATGCAAGGAGTAGTGCTGCGCAGACGATTGGCTTTACCATGACGATAGATTATTGTCGAACGTTGCAATAAGGTTTACTGTTGCGACTCGCAGGGTCCGGGGACGCTACATCCAGTGGGGTTCAAGCCCAAGCCCAAGCTCTGCGCAATAACTCATATCCCACACACGCAACCATAACTTACTTTATCAAGTACGGATAAAGTGGCACACAAACACGAGGCATCGAGATGGAGATCAAAGGCGGCTACACAAAGAATATACTGAATATCTGGTAAGGCTCATAACATCGCTTACATCAAAAATCTCAACACATCGTTTACACTCCAAGTGTTTCAATTCTATTGGAATTTCATAAACGAGTTCAAAAGAAGAACTTCCCCCGCAATGTTGGAAGGATCGGCAGATCACCTGTGGACATGGCACGAATTTTTCTATTTCCAATTAACTATCTTAAATTAGGACATTACCTAAATTTCCTTCCTAATTGGGACTCAATGTATGTTTGCCACCCGGATTTAACCCAGTAACCATCGATGTATAATGTCCTGCTGAAGTTAATTTCCTGGTTTGACAGCTCCTGTGCCGAAATCTTGCCTTGTTTTTGCTCATAATTCCACAAAGTTGCGGGACACGGTGCTCTTCCTGAAATGTCATCTGTTAATCCTTCCGTAAACGTCTCGCCTACGATTTGTGAGTCCCACAGGCTACAGTGTCCGTTATATCTCACGCATTTCTGTTTTTCAAGGTATTCATCGCTGTAATTCGCGGATCCGGTGACGCCCAGTATCATATCAGTATGATGCTTCCTGCATTTTGGATTTGAGCAAATCCAGTAAGTGGTGGGGCAGCTTATGATGCCGTAGCTCGAAATTATGAATCGATCGTAATTTTCATTCGGTTTTATAAGGTTTCCACAAACAGAACAACGGATCGGCGATATCGGCGTAAATAACGGGCACATCTCCCCTTCAAACCTGATCAATGGCAGTGTCTGGACGATCTTTCCATTTTCCACTTCTTTCGATAGTTACTTATTAATTCGTATATTGCCCTTTGCCATATATACTAATATAACTCTTATGTGTATTAAA
>JAYEFK010000169.1:0-4609 GCA_034658575.1 Methanobacteriota archaeon | reverse complement strand
CGTTCTCCGTATACCTCTCGATTGCACGGATGGCTTTGCGTATGTTCCTGATATTCGCTTCTTCTCGGGATAAGGTTCGCAGAACGTCGGTTACTGGTTCAGCCGATCTTTCGACAGGATCGCTTGCGTCCATGACTATGCACTATGCCCGTAGTATCATAAACATTATGCACGTCTTCGAGCCTCCCTGACCACGCATCTCCTCTAAAATCCGCAGGTGTCTACCCAACCGTGGCGGACAGCAATTCTAATTATGTCCGCCACTCACATCCAATTCGTTTTGCGGGGCTGCCGACACAATTTTTAAAATAGGAATTGCTGACCCCCAATCACCGCATCATCCGCGTGATGCTCTCTCCCGCTTCCGCAATCGCACCATGCGACAGCACCACAACCGTACCATCATCGCCCGTCCTGATCCGCAGATCATTGCCCCCGACCTCTCCGATGATCCGGTGCGAAACACCGTGCACCTGCAGCACTCTTGTGACCGCGTCCGGATCCGGTGTCGCAAGGATCACGCGTCCGTGCGACTCAGAGAAGAGCGCCGCATCAGGATCGAGATCCGGACCCGCAACGCCAGTAGCGCCGGTAGTACCGGTAACACCGGTAATGCCTGTAAGGTCGATCTCTGCCCCGACCGCCTGCGCCATCTCACATAGTGCGACCGCAAGCCCGCCGTTTGAGACGTCGTGCGCTGAAGTGACGCGTCCGGCGCCGATCGCAGCCACCACGGAATCGATGATCTTCTGCGGACCGCCTGGAGGCACAGGAACGCTTCCGCCCGCGCAGCCGTAGACCCGGCAATACTCGCTCCCGCCGAGTTCCGCTCTCGTCCCCCCAACCAGGATGATCGCATCGCCGGCATCTGCAAATCCCGTTCCCGGGACGTGACAATCCCCTGAAATCCCGACCATCCCGATGCTCGGTGTCGGCGGGATTGCCGTTCCGAACTCGTCGCTCTCGTTGTAGAACGAG
This sequence comes from Methanobacteriota archaeon, assembly GCA_034658575.1. Classification (GTDB taxonomy): domain Archaea; phylum Halobacteriota; class Methanosarcinia; order Methanosarcinales; family Methanogasteraceae; genus Methanogaster_A. The sequence continues at coordinate 3,631 of JAYEFK010000169.1, read as the reverse complement.
ACGTTGCCCCCGACGACAGGGATGCCAAGCGCCCGAGCCATGTCCCCGATTCCGCGCACCGATTCCGAGAACTGCCAGTAGATCAGAGGATCCTCAGGGTCCCCGAAGTTGAGGCAGTTGACAAGCGCTACCGGGGATGCGCCCTTGCAGGCAAGGTTCATTGCGTTCTCGAGAACCGATCCTGCCGCGCCATTGTACGGGTCAAGCGTGATATGCGCTGGGTTGCAGCCGCACGAGAGCGCAAGCGCAGTCTCATCATCGATCCGCAGCACGCCTGCGTCATCCCCCGGCTTCATCACGGTTCGTATCTGGACCTCGTGGTCGTACTGGCGGTATATCCACTCCTTCGACGCTATATTCGGGCTTGCGAGCAGTTTCAGAACCCGGGTCTTCGGATCATCCTTAATTTCAGGTATTTCCTCCTCTACCACCAGCTCTTCCGGCATCTCCGGTTCGCTCTCGAACGCGGGCGCACCGCCTGATAGGAATGTGATCGGCAGATCCACGACGACCTCGCCCTCAAGCTCGACCAGATACTGCCCGTCATCTGTGAACTCCCCGATCACGCTTGCATTGAGGTCGTACTTCTCCGCGATCGCAAGCACAGCCCCAGCATCCGCCGGGTCCACCTCAAGCACCATCCGCTCCTGCGATTCTGCGATCAGGATCTCGTAAGGTGTCATCCCGGACTCGCGCAGGCGAACATTGTCGAGATTCAGGTGAAGCCCGAGGTCGCCTTTCGCACCCATCTCAGCGCTTGCCCCGACAAGCCCTGCAGCACCGAGATCCCGACATGCGACGACATATCCCGCCTCGATTGCCTCGAGAACCGCCTCGATCAGTAGTTTCTCTGTGAACGGATCACCGATCTGGACGCTTGACCGGTCCTCTGACTCAGACTCCTCTGATAGGTCCCTCGATGCGAATGATGCGCCCCCAAGCCCATCGCGCCCGGTAGTCGAGCCCATCAGGATGAGCGCATTGCCCGCGGCTTGCGCGGTTGCGGTCACGACATCCTTCTGGTGCGCAAGTCCAACGCAGACTACGTTTACGAGCGGGTTGCCTGAGTACGCGCTGTCAAAGCAAGTCTCCCCGCGCACCACAGGAACGCCGATGCAGTTCCCGTAGCCCGCGATGCCCTCGATCACATGCTCGAAGAGGTACATGTTCTTCGGCTGGTCAGGCATCCCGAAGTAGAGGAGATCCATCAGCGCGATCGGGCGTGCACCCATCGAGAGGATGTCGCGGACGATTCCGCCGACGCCGGTTGCCGCGCCGTTGTAGGGGTCCACGTAGGACGGGTGGTTGTGGCTCTCCATCCCGATTGCGAGGAATAGGTCGCCTTTTAATCGGATAATTGCTGCATCGTCACCCGGACCGATGATCACGCGCTCGCCAACTGTAGGGAATGTGCGGAGGTGCTTCGCGCTCGATCGGTACGAGCAGTGCTCGCTCCAGAGGTTCAGGAAGCAGCCTTCTTCGACCGGGTTCGGTGGTCGGTTCAGTCGTTTTGTGATGGTTTCGAGGTCGGTTGGGGGCAGTAGGGACATGATGGGGTTATTTGTCTCTATCTGGATAAATGTGATTTGGTTCTGGATTTGGGTGGGCTTGGCGTATACACATGCAGGCAAAATAGCGAAAAACCACAACTTACTTGAGCATATCCCCTTTCATCACCTTTCTTATCTCCCTCCGAGTCATACCGAGCAATGCCGCCATTCTTCCGAGAGATATTTTGCCCTCTCTGTATAATTCCAGCAGAAAATTCTTCCTTACAAAATATCCTATACGGTTTTTATAAACACCTTGTGAATACAAAATGTCACCTGGGAGTTCTATCTCGGTTTTGATCGTTTTCACGCCTGTTAACATTGTTAGGAGGTTTGTTTGAGCTCTATTCATCATAAGCATTTGCTTCCGTGGGGCAGTCGCCTTCCGCAATCGCGATCTTCGGAAAACCACCCCCACCGCCAGAAAAGACCTGTAACCCAGAACGCATCTACAGAAACCCCACTAAAACTAAACCCTCCTCCCCGAACCTTTCCGCGCCCGTCTCGCACGCATAGCATCCCTTCCGCGCTCTTTTCGCGCCGCTCTTGCACGCTCCCCGATTCGCTCACGGTCAACGGTGTACAGTTCGAAGGTCGGGATGATCGCCCTGATCACCGGCACATCGATCCATGGCTGGGAGATGTCAACGATGATCACATGCTCGGCTGCGCCACAGAGTCGCAGCCGCTCTACGATCGTCCGGATGCTCCCTGCAGGCGTATCCGACAAGAGATCAGGAATCTCCGGAAGTGTGGTGGTCTCGCCATCCTCGTACCAGAATTTATTCATCCGCTTCATCCGGTCGTACCCGGCGCCCATAACGAAACCGCTCCTCCTCTGCACATCCTCTCGCGCACATGAGATCTGCGCCAGCCGAAACTGTGCAGCTTCTGTAAGCGCACGGAATATTGCATGTTCCGCGCTTAAGTGCGCACCCGCGCCCATCACAAGCATCGCCGGATCCTTAGTTTTAATATCATCGAGCGCGGCAACCACGACCGGAATTCCGGTTATCGATGGTAGGAGCCATAGTTTCACGGGAATGCCATTGCTTTCGAACTTACTTTTGAGATCGTACACCTCGCCATCGTCTTCATGCAAGACGATCTCCGTTCCAACATTTCTGGAATATTCTGCGATGCTTATGGCGTCTCGCTCGATCACTTCAAGCAGTCCGTGCACGATCGCCTCCTCGATCGTATTTCCTGATGCAAGTCCGCTTGTGTTGCTGCGGAACAGGAACGTTCCGCTGATGTATGGGTGGTAGACAGCATTTGCAGGCACAAGCACCTCACAGTCATTCAGAATGTCCCACCCGCTCATCCATTCGAGTCTCGTCCCCGGAGTGATCGGTTCCGGGAGAAGCAGCGTTTCAGGGTCGATCGCGTTCACATCTTCAAGATCTTCACAAGTTTCGATAACTCGATCCGTGTCAACCGTCTTATCCCTAAAATCGAGATTTGTTTCCGGTATCTCGGCAAAACATCGCTCAACAGATTCCATTATCGCAGATATCCTCGCCTGGATCTCGGTTACGCCTTTGCCCGAGTAGACCGATATCGCACCCACCCCCGCGCTCGGTCTGGTCGCGGCAACCACAGGAATCCCGACACGATCAAGATGCGTTATATCCTTAAGTTCGGTCACCCCGATGTCAGAAAAGATGTTTTCGATATTGGAAAGCGTCGTCTTGTAATCGAATACCCGCTGGGTGTCTGGCTGATATTTGATCTCCGGGTTGATCTCGATTCGCATGGGGTCTCTTTTCGCTGGAGTCGTTTATTAATCAGACCCTCTATAATGGATTGTCACATCCCGAGGAGGTGCAAACTTTAGTGTGAATATCTACATATAAAACCACGAGATTACACAAGATTGCGCGACAAGAAGCTGCAACATAAATTGCCCTTGTGGCTGCTCCTTCCATCCGGAGTAATCCTACTGTGAAATGCACGGATGGTAACGCCCGCGTGTTAAGCTCACAGGACAATGTGGAATGCCTGAAAGCCTAGTTCAGACGGACTGCTAGGATAAGAACGCTATGAAGAAGCGAAAGTTGAATCACCATAAGAGTCGTCAG
>JAYEFK010000168.1:0-4777 GCA_034658575.1 Methanobacteriota archaeon | reverse complement strand
CGGGGAGTTTGACCGTCTTCAGGACAGAGAGACGTTTTTGCAGCTCCTCGACCTCTTTTTTAAATATCTCTTTAGTGTCCGCGGTTGAATCGATGCTTCTGGCTTTTATCATGAGGATCAGGTAGCCGTCATCCTTCAAGAAATATTCAGCGTTCGCAATAGCTATCTCTGCCTGATTGCGCTGCGCTATATCCTGATAGATGAGATCTACCTTATCCACGAGATAGGAGTATCTTTCAGGGTGGTTCGCATCTGCAAAGATGGGAATCATGTTCTGCCGGGATTCGCATCTCGAAATAAGTTTTTTCATTACGGTTGGCGAAAATTCAAGCACATATACCAGTCCGTTCTGCACGATGTCGGAAATATGGCTTGCTGTGCTGCCAGATGCCGCACCGAGATAGAGGACCAGCGAAGACTTGGTGATCGGCGGGATAAATCCTTTCAGGATCAGTGCAGCCAGTTTACTGTGGCGAAAATCCCACATCCGAAACTCATCCTCGCCCCCTTGCCGGCTTACGGTTGCAAGTTGCGTTTGACTTGCATTACTTGCTTGACCTGCCGGATTTGCCTGACTCTGGTATATACCACGTCCGATCTCTGTGTAATCCGCGCCGTTCATAACATCTCCCTGACCGGGTCAAGGATGGAATTGATGTACGAAGCCGCGGTCTTCTTCAGATCCATCGGATGCAGTCCTCCTTCCGCGAAATCGCGTGCAAGCTCCTCGAAAGTCTCGTAGCAGAGATCGCCGCCGAACTTCGATGGTCGTTTGACATCCACAGAAGAGAATCTCGGGAAGATGTGGTACCTGAAGAGTTCGATCACAGGATTGTCGGCAACCGACCCTTGCGTGCAGAATGCACGGTTGATCTTCTTCTCGACCGCCTTCGTATCATCGTCCACTGAAATATAATTATCCTTCGATGATGACATCTTCTCACCATCCAGACCGAGAAGGATCGGCGTGTGGATGCACACAGGAGCGCGGAATCCGAGCTTTGGAAGTTCCTCCCGCGCAAGCATGTGGATCTTGCGCTGGTCGATTCCGCCAACAGCAGCGTCGGCTCCGAGATGCATGATATCAAGCGCCTGCATGAGCGGGTAGATCATCTGCGACACCATCGGGTGCTCCACACTTCTTGCGACCTCGCTCATGCTGCGCCTCGCCCGGTTAAGCGTGGTATCCTGCGCCAGCCTGAGTACATTTAACGTATACTCCGGATCCAGCTGGAATTCACTTCCAAAGACGAATTTTGCCCTATCAAGCCCGAGCGCGATGAAACACTGTTTGTTGTACTCTGCAAGTTCTCTCACCTCTTCAAGCGTCCCCTTCTCGTTTAAGTATGCATGTAAATCCGCAAGTAGCACTGTTATCTTAAATCCGGAATTTTGAAGATCTATAAGTTTGTTTACAGTCAGAACATGACCGAGATGTATCTTTCCGCTCGGTTCGTATCCTGCGTAAGCGGTCGGCGTCTTCTCTGACGTCAGCAGGCTGTTTAAGTCATCGGCAGTCACGATCTCCTGTGTGTTCCGTGTGATCAAATCATATCTGTCCATCAATCCATCCATTGGACAGCGATGCGTTTTTAATCTTTCCCAGCCCGGGGGCGGTTATGGCTTGTGCTGTCAACAGTCGTTCACAGAGATTATTGGGTTAGTCGTGTTTGTACTATGCGCCGCGATTCATCGCATGACATGGCTCAATGATTGGAAAAGAGACTATATCAATCATGAAAACCAGAATGGATATGGCGATAGATATGGAAACCATGACCGTCGAACTGAAACCCAAAACCGTAGAGAAATTGAGAGTCATCGGCAAAAAAGGAGAGAGCTACGACGATATCATTCAGCATCTGATAGGTGGGGTAGACTACGAGAAATTTATGCTGGAACAGTACAAGATCATGGATGAAGAAGACGAATGGATATCTTTAGATGACTTGTGATGTCCAAAGCCATTCTTTTATCGAAAATTGCCGGAAAACAACTTGAGTCGTTGCCAGAAGACACAAGGAATAAAGTTAAAAAGGCGTTATATTCTATAAATGATCCAGAAAAGAGTAAAATGCTTGATACTAAAAAATTAAAAGGTGTTAAGGGTAGAGAGGATCTTTTTCGATTGAGAATCGGAAATTATCGTGTTGTTTATTTTGAAGATGTTGATAGCTTCAAGATAATTCAGATTTTCCATCGTGGGAAGGGATACAAATGGTTATGAAACTGTTGTGACGTGGGGGGTGGTCAGAAGTGTTTTTGCGATGTTTACGCGGTTGAGCTCATATCTAAGTATAGCGTATGTCCCTCCATATTTTGAATATCTGAAAAACACACAAGTCAGAACCTGACGCCACGTAAGTTGACGACCCCTCATGCCCCGATGACGCAAAAGACATAAATCAGAACGCCCCCAATTCAAGCAGCATGGGATCATGCACGGCATGTGATGGTAGAGGATTTATCATCATCGAAGAAAAGAAGTGTTCCGCCTGCAAAGGCACCGGAAAGGCAAAATCGATCAATTTGGCTGAGTTATCTGAGAAACAGTTGAGTCAGGCACTCGGCGGCTCATGTCCTGCCTGCAACGGCACAGGAATCGACCGGATAACAGAGAAGTGTCAGGAATGTGGTGGCTACGGGGAAGTCAAGGAATGCAGGATCTGCGGTTCATCGTTCAGCGGAGACGGTGACACCTGCAAGAACTGCACGGAAAAACCATCGGTACACCGCTTAAGTGCTCTCTGCGACACACAAGACCTCGTGGTGGGCAACGTCTATGAAGGGACGGTTAACGGGACTGTGGATTTTGGCGCATTCGTTGACCTCTCCAGAAGCGTACGCGGACTGATCCATTCGAGCAACCTCAGTTTGGAAGTTAAGGTCGGGGATGTCGTGCAGGTTAAGCTAAAGAACATAAAGCCGAACGGAAACCTCGAGCTGGTGCCAGTAAAGCTGAAAGAATACGAGATCGTGGAAGTGGAGAAGGAGTATCCGAGATACCCAAGTTCCGAACTTTTAAAATGCGTCGGTAAGACCGTATCCATTTCAGGGAAGGTTATTTTAGTAAAACAGACCGCGGGACCGACTATATTTAGCATACTCGATGAATCCGGCACGGTCACCTGTGCTGCATTCGAGCGTGCTGGCGAGCGCGCGTATCCTGAGATCGATGCGGACGCCATCGTTACGGCGACCGGGGGGGTTTCGCTCCGAAATCAGGACATACAGATCGAAGTCCTGGCTATGAAACGTCTGCTCGGAAGCGAGGCGGCAGTGATCCATGACCGCATCGATGCTGCCCTCGATGCCACCTCTGAGCCTCACGAGATCGACTTCCTGGTCGAGAGCGAGACGCTCTCCGCGCTCAAAGACGGGATGCGTGCGGTTGCAAAGCGGATTCGGAGGGCGATCTTCTCGTCCCAGCCCATCGTCATCAGGCACCATGCGGATGCGGATGGGATGACCGCAGGAATCGCTATCGAGCGTGCGATCCTCCCGCTGATACGGGAAGTCGGCGGAACCGATGCCGGGTATCATTTCTACCGGAGGTCGCCATCGAAGGCGCCTTTCTACGAGATGGTGGACATCGTCAGGGACATCTGCTTTGCGCTGGACGATCAGGCACGGCACGGGCAGGATCTGCCGCTCCTCGTGATCGTTGACAACGGATCGACCGAGGAGGATCTGCCCGCATTCAAGCAGACCGCGATCTACGGGATCGATGTCGTCGTGGTCGATCACCACCATCCCGATGCGGCAGTGGACCAGTACCTCTGCGAGCATGTGAACCCGTACCACGTCGGTGGCGACTTCGGGGTCACTGCAGGGATAATATGTGGCGAGCTCGCACGGATGATCAATCCTGCGATCACTGACGAGATAAAGCATCTTCCAGCGGTGGCTGCTCTCGGCGACCGGTCAGACGCGCCGGAGGCGCAGGCGTACATCGATCTCGTCTCTGACCGGTACGAGACGTCTGATCTCCGGGATATCGCGCTCGCGCTCGATTACGCTGCATTCTGGCTCAAGTTCCAGGACGGGCGCGGGCTTGTCAACGACATCTTAAACTTCGGAAAACTCGACCGCCACCGGGGGATTGTGAAACTGCTGTGCGAGCAGGCGAGAGGTGCGATCGAGGATCAGCTGGCTGTGTGCATGCCGCATGTGCGCACGCAGAGACTGCCGAACGGAGTATCCTTAAACGTGATCGATCTCGAGCATTTTGCGCACAAGTTCACGTTCCCGCCACCCGGAAAGACATCAGGCGAGATCCATGACCGGCTCTGTCAGGGAAACGATGATCCTGTGGTGACTCTCGGCTACGGTCCCGATTTCACTGTGATCAGGTCGCGTGGCGTTTTAATGAACATTCCGCAGATGGTGCGGGATCTGCACGACGAACTTATCGGCGCAGGGGTTAACGGCGGCGGGCATCTGGTTGTGGGCAGCATCAAGTTCGTGGAGGGGATGCGGACAGAGGTCTTGCAGCGGCTTGCCGAGATGATCGGCGGGCTTGAGGTTGCTTAGAGCTTTTGTGATCGTTCCGGCACAGAAAATATTAAGTATCATTAACTCACCTTAACGATATTGTGGAAAATCGTAAAGAAAGATTAAGGATATCGATAGAAGAGTACTGGCAGAGAGACCTGCCCCGGACACTGCCAAGAGAGATCGAACCGATACTGAAAAGCGATCTAGTAAACGACATCATCGGTCCGAGGAGAGCAGGCAAGACGTATCTGATGTTTTTAACGATAAAGAAACTTCTGAA
>JAYEFK010000167.1:0-4829 GCA_034658575.1 Methanobacteriota archaeon | reverse complement strand
TGGGGCTTTCCACAAGCGATGTGCTCGAAGGCACAGTTTTTGATCAAACTTTTGTGAAAAGTTTGCGAGTAAGAAATGCCCTCCGGGTGGGGTTTTGATTATCCCTCCGCCCGAAGGCACAGCAGAAGGGCTCACAGTTTTTGATCAAACTTTTGTGAAAAGTTTGTGAGTAAGAAATGCCCTCCGGATGGGGTTACAATTCTTGGTAGGGATGAGATTGAGGGGTTTGGTGTGGGGGCGCTGGATGACATGTTACCGATTACGGATTACTGCCCGCAAGGCGTGGATGGTGTGATTGCGACGGTGGTGCATGACGAGTTTCGGGGGATGGGGTTTTCTGGCGTCAGCGGGTTTCTGGGTGCGGGGGCGGTGGTGGTTGATGTGAGGGGGATGATTGATGCGGGAGAAGTAAAAGGGGAGGGGTTTTATTATATGGGATTGTGAACTACTATCACAGAGCAGAGGATGAACTCGACACAAATTTATGAATGAGAAGGTGGTTACAATGTCTACCGTAATAAAAGAAATGAATAAAATTGAACTGGTTAATCTTGAACGGCTGGCTTATATCTTGAAAGGGCTGAGTGTGGCAGAGTTCGAGACCCTGGAACTCCTATTAGATGAAGTGGCTTTTGGTAGCATTAACCAGTCCCTCAAGGAACTGGAAGCAGGAGAGGGGATACCAATTGACGAGTGGTGAACGAAAGCAGTACCAGATCTTCATGTCTCCTTCTGCACTTATGAAGTACAAAAAGTTTAATCCGCGGTTGCAGAATAAAGTTAAAGAGGAGGCGAGAAAGCTCTCGGAAGAACCCTATCGATATGAGGAACTGAAGGGTCATTTGAAAGGTATCAGGTCTTACCACTTTGGGTATGAAAACACAGAATATCGGATTGCCTATCGGATCGTTGAGGATAAAAATCAAATAGAGATTGTCATGGTCAAAACCAGAAAGAATTTCTACCAGATATTGAGGCGGGTTTTAAGATAACTGAGGGGACGGGGTATATGAAACAACTGCACATAATTTTTGATAGACTGCCCGGCGACCTCGCGCTCGTGATCATCCTGACGCTCGCCTGCATCCTCTTCGTCATGGCGCCGCCACTGAACGAAACGCCGGTGCGGGTGCTGCTTGGTCTGCTACTCGTGCTCTTCCTGCCCGGGTACTCGCTGATTGCTGCATTGTTTCCGAGAAAGGATGATCTGGACGGGATCGAGCGGATTGCGCTCAGTTTCGGGCTGAGTATCGAAGTTGTGCCATTGCTTGGACTGGCACTCAATTACACGCCGTTTGGGATCCGGCTGGTGCCTGTGCTTCTCGGGCTGTCTCTGTTCACGGTCTTGCTTGCTGTGGTCGCGGGCGTGCGGCGGGTGTGCGGCGGGTGTGGATGCCCGAGGCGGAACGGTTTGTGGTTGCGGTCGGGGGATGGGAGCAGTGGCTGGGGCTGGGGCGTGGTGATGATGGCAGGGGCAGGGGCAGCAACGGGGGCGAAGACGATGGCAGCGGAGGTCAGGGCGGTGGGCTGGCGTGAGTGGGTCTGGTGCGGGGGGCGGGGATTTGGATGATGGTGGATGATGAGTTTCGATGGGGTGTGAGGGGTTTTATGGATGGGGGGTTGAGGCGATTGATGGAAAAGCACCCGATAAATATATGTTCTCACTTGACAACATGGTCATGGTGATTATATGAGAGCAAGAGTTGCACAAAGACATCAGATTACAATTCCAGAAGAAATTTGCAAAAAATCGAAGATTGTCATAGGTGATACTGTGGAGATCTCATATGAGCGTGGAAAGCTCTTAATAGAAAAAGTCGATGAGAGTTGGGAAAAAGTCATGAAAGAAACAAAGGGGGCATGGAGCGAGCACCCAGTGTTCAAAGAAATGGATGATGCAATTGAAATAGTGAACTGGATGCGGGGGGAGGAATGAAGTATTCATTGGACACGAACGTGATCATAAGCCATCTCAAGGAAGATACATTTTCAGATGACACAGATCGGTTCTTTGCGTGGGTACGGGGTTTCAGACACAAGATGCATATTGTGGATATTGTATATGCTGAACTTTATACTGGTGTTTATTTGTCACAAAACCCAACACTTGAAGAAAAGCGAATAGAAAGCTTTCTGGCTGTGAATGGTATCGAGGTGAAACACATATCTTCAAAGATAGCGAAGCGTGCAGGTGCGCTTTATGCAAAACATCTGCTAAAAAATAAGAAAAAAAGATTTAAACGCATACTTCCGGACTTTGTGATTGGGGCGCATGCTGAGCAGTATAGCGACATTTTTATCACATGGAATCCCTCTGACTATGATATAGGCATAGCTGTCAAAACACCGGTGGAAGTTATGGAATAAAGGACTACGAGGTCGGAAAGGTGATCAAGTGGTCGAAGGTTCTGATTATGGGCTTGACGTACACGAAGAATATGGCGGATATGTGGGAGTCACATGTGAGTGGGATTGTTGAAGGGCTCTCGGAGTCGGTGGCGCGGGTTGCGGGGCGATGACATGGAGAGCAGGACAAGTCTTTATGTACCATGCAGGATAAATTAAGGGTGAGTAACAGGGGTTCCCAAATGGATCATAGATTAAGCGACAAAACCGTCTGCATCGCCGGTCTCGGCTACGTCGGACTGCCGCTCGCACTCGCGTGTCTCCATGACACCTGCCGACGATCGGCTTTGACGTGGACGCGGGCAAGATCCGAGAACTCTCCCAGGCGAATGACAACCCGGGCATCGCCTTCACAGACAACCCGGCAGAGATCGGAAACGCCGATTTCATCATAATCGCAGTCCCAACCCCTGTCACCAAATCGAATGACCCTGACCTCTCCTACATCGAATCCGCAGCCAGAACCATCGGCACGCACCTGAAACCCGGCGCAGTTGTAGTACTCGAATCCACAGTCTACCCAGGCGTGACAGAAGAGGTCCTGAAGCCAATACTGGAACACGAGTCAGGGCTTGCCTGCGGCACAGACTTCAAGATCGGCTATTCCCCTGAGCGGATCAATCCGGGCGATGATGAGCACTCGCTTGAGCGGATAACAAAGATCGTATCAGGCATGGATTCTGAGACGACCGAAGCACTCTCCTCGCTCTACGAGATGATCACAACTGTATACGAGGCAAGAGACGTCCGGACCGCGGAGGCGGCAAATGTCCTCGAGAAAAATTTTTTGAGAAAAAATTTAGTAAAACCATCCGACATTCCGCTTCGCTCTAGTCGGATTATCGCTCTCGTGAACGAACTGGCTCTGATATTCGCAAAGATGGGGCTTTCCACAACCGATGTGCTCGAGGCTGCCGGCACGAAATGGAACTTCCACCGGTATTCTCCAGGGCTGGTCGGCGGGCACTCTCATCCCTGTGGATCCTTATTATCTGGTGCACAGGGCTGAGGAGCTTGGGTATCATCCGCAGGTGATCCTTGCGGGGATGATGATCCGGGGGTTGAACGAGGCAGGGAAGGTGATCAAAGGCTCACAGTTTTTGATTAAACTTTTGTGAAAAGTTTGCGAGTAAGAAATGCCCTCCGGGTGGGGTTAAAATTTTTGGATGCGGAGCAAAGGCGTTGATGGATGGTATGATTGTGGCTGATACGCGGGAGCCGCCTGCGAGATGGATTGTTGAGGGGCTTTCTGAGTTTGGGGTTGAGGTTTATGAGTGGGATCCACTGCTTGGTAAGGATGAGATTGAGGGGTTTGGTGTGAGGGCTTTGGATGACATGTTACAGGTTACAGGTTACAGGTTACAGGTTACTGCCCGAAGGGCGTGGATGGTGTGCTTGTGGCTGTGACGCATGATGAGTTTCGGGGGATGGGGTTTGGGGATCTGCGTGGGTTTATGGATGATGGGGCGGAACATTATGCAAAGTTTAAAAATAAGGAGCTATAAACTGAACTTAGAGGTAGAGGGATAAAAGATGACGCTATATGCAGAAATCGCGGAAGAAGGATATTTATCAATTCCAAAGCGAAGCATCAAGAAGATGCGGTTGAAGACTGGCATGCGGTTCAAATTGTTGGCTGACGAAGAAGATATTCTGCTTTTAAGGCTTGTGCGTGAAGAAGAGACTCAAGTCGATGAAGGCTCTTTGTTGCTGCAACAACAGGCACTAAAAAATATTTGGGATAGCAAAGAGGAAGATGTCTATGAACTATAATCGCGGCGATGTCGTCATTGTTCCATTTCCATTTGTAACTTCAGAAGGGGCATTGCAGAAGGCACGACCAGCGCTGATTATCTCTGACCATTCGATTGATAGGCGTTTTGATGATCTAATTATGGTTGGAATAACCTCTCGAATTGTAGGAGATCTGAAAGAGACGGAATATATGATTGTTGAGGGAACGGAGGATTTTAAGTATTCGGGGTTGATAAAAACATCGGTAGTACGGTGTGAATATATCATGACCGTGCCAAGTGGGGTCGTTGCGAGAAGGTTGGGGCATATACCTGATGAAACAATGAAGAAAATCGATAAAAAATTGAAATTGAGTTTAGGAATAGAAGATTAGGTGGTTTTCAGATGGATCATAGTTTAAAAGACAAAACCGTCTGCATCGCCGGCTTAGGCTACGTCGGACTGCCGCTTACACTTGCGTTCTCGGAGCATCTGCCGACGATCGGCTTCGACGTAGACGCAGGCAAGATCCGGGAGCTCATCCATGCGAATGACAACCCCGGCATCGCCTTCACCGACAACCCCGACGACATCATAATCGCAGACTTCATCATAATCGCAGTCCCGGGCCCCGGTCACCAAATCGAATGACCCTGACCTCTCCTACATCGAATCCGCAGCCAGAACCA
>JAYEFK010000166.1:0-4837 GCA_034658575.1 Methanobacteriota archaeon | reverse complement strand
GAGCCTGTGCCGCCGGCGAGGATGATTCCTTTCATGATCTATCAGTCCCTGTTAATGTAATCAAATGCATCATATCTGATAATCCCCTTTAACACCTCGATTGGATCCTCCACTATACAGCGATGACACCTTTTGAACTTCCTCTCACGTCAATGACTCCTTTCATCTCTTTTATCCTTGTTGCGTCCTTTGATCTGGTATCAAGTCCAACAACATTCGTTAGTTCTGAAACATACAGAACCTTGCCAAACTTCTTAAGTTCGCTTACAACGCTTTTGTCTTTGATGCGTACTATCAATCGCATAACATCCCCTCCAGAGCTTTATCTGTTCTTATCAATCCATGACCTTGAACCCATTTTGGAAATCCCTTATCCTCAGCAGTGCCGAGAATAGCATCGATAACCCGCCTTTTATCGGAATCGTCCACTGACAATAGCAGGGCTGCGGATGCCGAAACAAATGGCGTGGCGATAGATGTGCCCTCCAGTTTGAAGTCTCCGTAGCTAATACAGCCAGGGGCGATAATATCGGGCTTTACCAGGACTCCCGAATTAATTCCGGGGACTAATTCTGGCGATCCTCTGCTGCTGTAGTCTGACACTGTGCCATCCTTCTCCATAGACCCAACAGCTATGCAAGACTTAGAATTTGCAGGGCATGATAAACTGTCTTCCTCAGGTCCGTTGTTCCCCACAGCCGCAACAATTATGGCTCTTTCCGATGCTATATCCACCAGTTCACATAGTGGGCAGGAACCATCACACGTTCTTGGAATTCCCAAACTGATGTTCATTATGTCTGCCCCCGAATTTACGCACCACTCAATTGCCCTCATGATATCCACCTCATCCGCTTCCCCGGTTCGGTCAACCACCTTCGCATTTATAAGTGAGATATTTGGTGCTACAACCTTAAGAATCCTCGCCATGATCGTCCCATGTCCAATTGGATCATACAACCCTTCTTCAGTAAAATCCCGCTCTAAAACTATCGAACCGCTGACCAGTGGATCCGATATGTCAATTCCGGAATCGATTACACCGATCCATACACCATCCCCATAAAATCCCCTGTTATGCACATCCAAAATATCGATTATATTCAGAGCATCGCGGAGCATAAGTTTTGCTTTACCTGATTCATATACACGTTTTACGCCTTTTAACTCTTTAATGCGCTCGACATTATCAGTTTCAAGCGCTATTGTGTTATCAATCAATGAAAAGATGTGTACGATCCTGCTGTTATTTTTCAGGTTCTCCAGTACCTCTGCGGATAATTTATCGACTTTAACAATATATCTTGTATTCATGTGGTTTCCTCCTTTTCCTCAAACCAATTTTTCCATCCTCTTCGCATCAGGGTAATGCCTCTTTAGACCAGCAGTTACCTGCTCTCTATACACCTCAGCAGTTATAATTACCTCGAAACCGGACGCAATTCTTTAATTCTCAAATACTCCCAAAGCGCATCCTTCCAATGCCGCATCGGCGTTGTCTTCGTGTTAACCAGAACCGAATACCTGGGACGCTTCGCCCTCATGGCAAACTCTTCGCTTGAGCACGGAGATGCATTATCAATAATTTCCGCTGCAAACTCGTACCACGAACACACACCATCATTGGTGATGTGATAAATACCCGGCGCAAGCCCCACGATCTCGGCAGTTTTACGGGCAAGATCTGCGGTATACGTAGGTCTGCCAAACTGATCATTCACCACCCTGGCCGTATCTATCTCTCCAGATAGCCGGAGCATGGTCTCAACAAAATTCTTTCCGTGCACACCAAATAGCCATGAAGTTCGTACGATCCGGTAATCATCCATACTTTCCATGATATTCTTCTCACCCAGAAGCTTTGATTCACCATAGACATTGATCGGATCGGGTGCATCAGATTCCACATACTCCTCTTTTGACCCATCAAATATATAATCAGTACTATAATGAACAAGTACTGCCCCCACGTTGCTACATGCTTTTGCGATATATTCCAGTGCTCTGCCGTTCACCTCAAAGGCAGTCTCGCGGTTATCTTCACAGCCATCCACATCCGTATAGGCAGCAGCATTGATCACCAGATCGGGGTTCAACTCCCGTATAAATGTACCTATCGCATCCTCATCAGTGATATCCAGATCCCGACCCTGTGAGACCGCATCCGGAAATACCTTCTGCAGGTCATGCCCAAGCATCCCGTTCGCTCCAAGTATCAGTGTTTTAATTTTCTCCACCACCATTCGTTTTCGATATACCATCCGATGGTTTTCTCAAGTGCATCCTCGAAATTGTATTCCGGCACCCATCCGAGATTCTTCAATTTGGAGCAGTCAAGCGAATACCTGAAATCATGACCAGGGCGATCATTTACATGCTCGATCATAGAACCGTCTTTTCCAAGAATTCCGAGAATCTTTTCCGTAATTTCAAGATTTGTCTTCTCAGCGCCGCCACCAACATTATATATTTCACCAACCTCACCGTGTTGAAGTATAAAATCGATAGCACGGCAGTGATCGAGTACATAGATCCAATCACGCACATTCTGACCGGTCCCATAGACCGGAACCTTCTCATCATCGAGAAGATTGGTGATAAACAGCGGAATCAGTTTCTCAGGATACTGATATGGACCAAAATTGTTGGTGCATCTGGTTATAATTACCGGCATATCATAAGTTACATAATAAGACCGTGCAAGCAGGTCAGATCCGGCTTTGCTCGACGAATACGGGCTTGATGGATTCAAAACATCTGCTTCTTTGAATGACCCTTCGGTTGTGCTTCCATAAACCTCATCGGTTGAAATGTGGATGAATCTATCGATGCCAGCCCGGAGTGCGCTATCGAGCAGGGTATAGGTGCCAAGAAGATTGGTTCTGACAAATGCAGAACCATCTGTAATCGAGCGGTCAACATGCGTCTCGGCTGCGAAATGAACAACCTGATCAATCTGCTGCTCCTGCACGAGCGTGTCTACGGTATCCGGGTCGCAGATATCGCCACGGACAAAGGAATAATTGGGATTATCCTCGACATCCTTCAGATTATCCGGATTTCCGGCATACGTCAGTTTGTCGAGATTGATTACCCTGTAATCAGGATGCTCATTTAGCATATATCTGACAAAGTTACTTCCTATAAAGCCCGATCCGCCAGTCACTAATATATCCATTTTTTCACCCCGCGTCCACACCTCTCAACCGTGTCTCAAACCTCACACCACTCATTTATCAGGATTATCATTGTCTTGCCTCTTTATCTTTTATACTGACCTTTCTATCAACGAAATCAACGAGAAAAGTTTTTGTTCTCAATAAAGAAGTCCCGATTAAAACGTCTGGTGAAGTGGATATGATCACGAGGACATCGCATTCTCTTTCATCAAAGATTATTCTACCCGAGAAAACATCATTCTCTGCTATTTCACCGTTACCGAGTTCAAAAAGATCGGTGCCGACATAAGTTAGATCCACATTGTCAATTTGATTCTCTGCCAGACATAAGTGCCCGTTAAAACCTGTATCAACAACCGCAAAGACCTTTTCGGTTTCACCTTCGGTTATTAATTCCAGCTCAATCATGGGCTCCAAACCATCGTTAACAAAACCTTCAATCATAATACCCGGACCCCGCCCTTCATTTTAAAGGCGGCAGGATGTCCAATTCTAACCAGAAAAAACACTGATTCCGGATATTTTCCTCTCGCTTTATTCGTTGCCTCTATTGCATCATTGCCAATAAAATAATCGCCACTATCCACTTCTATAGATACAAATTTATTGTTCAGTTTCGGTTCCAGTTTATCCTTAATTCCATCATATATCCCTTTCCCTTTAGTACACAACTCTTTCGTTGTGTATTTACTTCCTGATTTTAACCTTTTTAGTACTTGATTTGCTTCTTCACCCATTTTCATCACCTCAACCATGTTTCAATCCGGGTGCAAGTCCCCAGTCATAAGGAATCTCATCGGTATCCGGAGGTAGTCGATACTCGTCCGGCTCCTCATAGTTGTACGGCAGTGTTGGGATGCTGACAAAATATGCAGTCTCCGTACCAACCGCCTTAAAGCCGTGATACACGCCGGGTGGGACACTGATCAGTATAGGGTTCTTCTCGCCAGCAAAGAGTTCCATCAGGACTTTATAGGTTGGTGAATCCTCCCTGGCATCATACAGTGCCACTTTCATCATGCCGCGTACGCATGTGAAGTTGTCAGTCTGCAACTTGTGATAATGCCAAGCTTTCACAACACCAGGGTATGCGGTGCTCAGGTAGACCTGTCCAAACTGCTGGAATGTGGGGTCATCGCATCTTAAGATCTCCATAAGCCAGCCCCGGTCGTCGGGAAGGACTTTCAGGTCTTTGATGTGTACTCCATCGATTGTTGCTTTCATATTTACCTCCTTGATGTGCCATAACAAAACCTTTCCCCCTCATCCATAAACCCACGCACGACCCATCCCCCGAAACTCGTCATGCACCACCGTCGCAATCACACCATCCACGCCTTGCGGGCAGTAATCCGTAATCGGTAACATGTCATCCAGCGCCCCCACACCAAACCCCTCAATCTCATCCCTACCAAGAATTGTAACCCCACCCGGAGGGCATTTCTTACTCGCAAACTTTTCACAAAAGTTTGATCAAAAACTGTGAGCCTTTCTGCTGTGCCTTCGGGCGGAGGGATAATCCGACTGGAGCGAAGCGGAATGTCGGATGGTTTTACTAAATTTTTTCTCAAAAAATTTGATTCGAGCACCACGATTGCGCCGCGCTTCAGGTGCGTGCCGGTGGTTCTGGCTGCGGATTCGATGTAGGAGAGGTCAGG
>JAYEFK010000165.1:0-4863 GCA_034658575.1 Methanobacteriota archaeon | reverse complement strand
AATCACCATGCCATTAGATTCTACCGCAGAGTGCGCAGAGACACGCAGAGGGGTGAAAACGGCATCAAAACTCTGCGAACCTCCGCGCCCTCCGCGGTGATAAATCACTTGATTTTCAGACAGTGCCGGTCGTAACATCTATAAGTGATCCGATGATAACGATATGCAGGTGATTATATGCTTCAGGTTTATGCGAATGGTGATTTCGTGCCGCAGGATCAGGCAGTGACCTCGATCTACGATCACGGCTTTTTATACGGTGACGGCGTCTTCGAAGGCATACGCGCATACAACGGGCGCGTCTTCCGTCTGGATGAGCACATCGACCGCTTATACGATTCGGCAATGGCTATCATGCTGGATATTCCGCTCTCGAAGGATGAGATGAAACAAGCCATCCTCGAAACGATTCGTGTCAATGATCTTGTGGACGCGTACATACGACCGATCGTCTCCAGAGGGATCGGCGATCTCGGTCTCGATCCAAGAAAGTGCCCGATGCCGAATTTGTTCATAATATGCCAGCCATGGGGCGCGATGTACGGTGATCTGTATGACAAGGGGCTTTCTGCAGTCACAGTCACGGTGCGGAGGAATGCGCCGGAATCGCTCTCCCCGAATATCAAGTCCCTGAATTATCTCAACAACATCCTTGCAAAGATCGAAGCGAACCAGAAGGGCGGCGATGAAGCGATCATCCTCGATGTGCGCGGGAATATCTCGGAAGGATCCGGCGATAACATCTTTATCGTAAAAAACGGCACAATCTCGACGCCACCGGTCATTAATAACCTGCGCGGGATCACGCGCGCAGCAGCCATCGAGATCGCACAGGATATAGGTTATCCCCTGCGAGAGGGCGATCTCGGGCTCTTTGATCTGTACACCGCGGACGAGGTCTTTGTGACCGGCACCGCAGCCGAGATTGCGCCTATCGCGACGGTCGATGGGCGTCCGGTCGGCGATGGATCGGTCGGGGCGATCACGAAAGGGTTGATGCAGAGGTTCGGGGAACTGACACAGACCGAAGGGACGCCGATTTAGGGTAGTGTCCTAACCTACGATAGTTTATCATAACATACAGTATAAGGGAACATGAAAACGAGTGGATTGGTGGAATCAGTGTAATCTGCGTTGATGGCTGCGCCGCTGCTGTCGCAGTCAGTGGCTAAAATTCACATCAGCCACAGATGGAACGCGGATTGCACAGATTAAGGGTATTGACGGATTTGCTGACCAACATCGCTCCATTTTTGGTACATTCACAATTCCCTGATCCGATCAACCATGGTTTGGATACAGTCAGTGCCAATCCTAAATGAGATGCTCCGCAACCAGCTCGTGATAATCATCGAACCAGTAGGCGTCCGGATTGCGCTTGAAGACCATGAAACTCCCGACCTGCTCCGGATCAGGCGATTGATGATACCTGAAAAAGATGTGTTCATCTGTCATTCCCGCGATCTCGATCTTTCCGGTCGAATGCGACATGATCAGTCTGGCACGCTTGGCAAGACCTGAACAGCCCTTAAATGATCGCTGGAAGATCTGGTACGTCTCCTCGACCGGAATGGCAAATGTCTTGTTGCCTGATGTCGGACGGCACTGGAAGATATAGTACGGGATCGCGCCGATGAATGACAGTTTCTTAAGCAGCATGGACAGGGTTTCAGGATCGTCGTTGACCCCGCGTATCATCGGGGTCTGGTTGGCGATGATGGCGCCTGCACCGATAAGGGCGTGAACTGCCTTTACAGCTACATCTGTCAGTTCTCTTGGGTGGTTGAACTGCGTCATTATGTAAATCTTCTTCTCAGCGGTGCTGTACCTCTCTACCATCTCCAGCAGTGACGGGTCATCGAGGATCCTGTATGGGTTGAAAGCCAGCATCTTGGTACCGATACGGATGATCCGGACATGCTCGATCTCTTGAAGTTGCCTTACCAGTTCTTCCAGCCGTCTTGTGGATAACATCAGCGGATCGCCGCCAGTGACAAGGATGTTGGTCAGTTCATCGTGCTCACGGATGTACCGGATTCCCTCGGTCACGTCATGGGTAACCTCATCAAAACCATCTGTAAAAAGCCGTTTCCTGAAACAGAACCTGCAATAGCCACCACATACATCGGTGACGAGAAGAACCGCGGTGGACCCGTATTTATGTTGCAAACCGTGGACCATGGTGTACGCACTTTCATCGGAAGCATCCAGCCGTCCCCATTCATCGAGTTCGTCCACGTTTGGTATTATAATGCGTCTTATCGGATCGTCGGGATCGTTCCAGTCTATCAATGATAGGTAATACTCGTTTGCGCGGAAAGCAAACTTTTCGGTGACATTTTTAAGTAGAGCTCGCTCCTCCTCGTTAAGTTCGTGTATTTGACCAAGTTTTGTAAGGTATTTTGGAGTCTTCATTCTATCATTCCTTGCTTTTTTAAAGGCATAACGCATCAGAAAGATTATACTTCTACGTAAACATCGGTACTTATAAGTTTTTACCACCTCCTGCCCACAAGATGCACCTGACACCGCGCAGGATGTGTCACAGAATAATCAAATAAATATGAACATGGTTGTTGTGACGGCTCCTCAGTTTCGCGGACAACAAGATTGGTTGCAGCTACCGATGCGTAAAATACGCAACAACTCGTCCTGCATCAACGCTATCGATTCGCACGAATCCGAATCGCTCGAACTGAACAATATTTCCCTGTTCAGCAGCGATTCCGGTCTCGCCAACGCCCTCATACGGCTGGTCGGGCGCACGCACCACCACCCGGACGTGTTCATCCGGCACCCACTGGATGATCGGGTACCGCGGCTTCTCGCATGTCGCGCACCACGCCTCGTGGGTGCCGCCGATGCATCGTGCTACCAGCGGTTCGGTGCTCACGATCTCGATATCGTACAGGTTCTTTAGCCGTAGTTTATCGCCTGCTTCGAGATCCTTGATGTCTGTTCTGCATACAGAAAGGGTGGAGCTGGCAGGAATCTTTCGAAGATCGTCCCGCTCGGGATGGCATTTCGGTGTTGCGACCATCTTCGGAGCGTCCGGAATCTCCATCTTCACAGGTTCCCAGACAAAGAAATACCGGTTCGCTGCCGGATCAACGATCTTGCGGTTGATGGCGTAGAGATTGTCGAGACTTAAACTGATATCGGTCTCAGCGATGCCGAGATCGATCATGAATTTCTTAATCGCAACTGCTGTGATGCCGCGTCTTCGAAGCGCACGGAGCGTCGGAACGCGCGGATCGTCCCAGCCAGTGTATGTCCCGTCTGCAATCGCCTCTGAAATTGCGCTCGTGCTGAATCTTCCGAATTCGTGGATCTTCATCCTGCCCCAGTGCAGGGTCTTCGGGTACTGCCAGCCCAGATACTCGTAGATATAGCGCTGTCTCTGCTCGCTGTCCATCAGGTCCTTGCCGCGTATGATGTGGGTGATCCCGAGAACGTGATCCTCGATTGCGGATTCGAAATCGAGCAGGGGCCATACCCTGAACCGGTCACCGATACGGGTGCGCGGGTGCGGGGTCAGAACAATCCGAAATGCTGCCCAGTCGCGCATTGCAGGATCCTTGTGCTTGATATCGGTCTTGATGCGCAGCACCGCGCCGCCCTCGCGGTAGCCGCCATCAAGCATCTGCTCCCAGTGTTTAAGATTCGCGGCAACGTCAGCGTCCCGGTGGGGGCATGGCTCGCAAGCATCCTTGTATCGTTTGAATTCGTCCCTCGGACAGGTGCAGACGTAAGCTTTGCCCATGAGAATGAGTTTCTTTGCGTATTCGTAGTACTCCGGAAGATGATCGCTTGCGTACACCACCCGGTCAGGAACCGTGCCAAGATACTCGCAATCATCAAGGTACCAGGTATAAGCGTCGAGCATCGGCGCCTTCGTCTTCGGGTCGGTGTCATCGAACCTGATTATGAACTCGCCGTGATACCTGCATGCATACTCGGAGTTCACAACGATTCCGCGCACGCTCCCGATGGTGGCAGGTCCGTTCGGGTTCGGCGCAAACCGGAGCACTGCCCTGCCGCCATCGACCTCGAGATCGGGGAGTCCGGTGCTTGGCTGCTTGCGCTCGTGTATCTCCTCGATGAGATCGGGCGCGATTTCCCCAAGTCTCTGCTCCCATGACTCAGGATCGCCTGTTAACCCGGATAAAACTTCACCTACGAGAGCTGCCACCTCTTTCGCATCTTTTCGCAGATCGGGATGCTCTCCAAGAACCTTGCCAAGTACCGCGCCTGCTTGTGGAGTTTTTCCATACTTAACAGCATTCTGGAGCGCATATTTCTCTATCAGTTCTCTCGTCTCATCAATTTCCATAAAATAGCCCGACTCGGATTCGAACCGAGGTGCTGGGATCCAGAGTCCCAGATGATTGACCGCTACATCATCGGGCTGCGATTCATTATGAGGAGGGCGGTGATATAAATTCTTTGGTTCGCTTGTGGCTGCAAAGTTACTATAGCGGGGGAGCGGTGGGGTGGGGTGTGGGTTTCGAGTGGGTGTGGCGCAGTTCGCCAGTTATTCGTGATCCCTGATCCGGACACCATGTAACCTGTAACCTGACACTCCTGCCGTATCGAAAGTTTAAAGGAATGGGGTGTAGGGGACGCAGAAATCCTCGCATTTGTAATGCGGGGATGAATGCACCCCACACACATCCCTTAACGAAACATTTAAGTATTGTTAAAACAAATAATAACGTGATGCTGATAGCATACAAATACCGGCTGTATCCGGATGAGGGGCAAAGAGAAATGTTTCTCAAACACTTTGGAGCATGCCGCTTTGTATACAATCTATCGCTTGAACAGAAGATCAAAACTTATGAGACTGGTAAAACCACCTTA
>JAYEFK010000164.1:0-4890 GCA_034658575.1 Methanobacteriota archaeon | reverse complement strand
AAGTAATAGTAAATAATCATTTAAAGTGGAAGGAAGATAAATATTTTGAAATTGCTTTCGAGAATGATGCGACAATTGTTCCATTTGCCCAGAGTGAAATGGTAGCGACTTTCATGGAAGGTGTTGAACCCGGTTATGAGATGGCTATCGAAGAATACTTATCCCAGATATTTGAAAAATATCCAGAAGATGTTATTGACAGCATCGAGAAATTGGATGCCGATGAAAAGAGGAAATTAAAGGAGAAACTGAAGGGGGCGGGCAGCGAACTACTCGATCGGCATAGAGAAGAACTGAGGAATTACCGAAGAGTAAATTATGTAAATCCTGTTATTCATGTTGTTTCTGCACTTCCCAAGGATGAACTCGCGGCGAAGTGCAGAATCGCTTGTAAACCTAACCTCTTTTAAGAGAAAAATGTCGATGGATGCGGAAACGGTCGCCGGACCCATTGATGTTGCAGTCATCTCCAAAGGAGATGGTTTTATCTGGATAAAAAGAAAACATTACTTTGAACGTGAATTAAATCCACAATTCTTTGCAAATTATTACAGGGAGGTTGGAAATGGTGAAGAATGACAAAGAAGAAAAGAATAAGGCATATCACTCGATGAAAGAGTTTGAAATGGAGATCTTTCCGAAATCCTATGCAGAGCGGTTGGCAACGAAGAAAATCGAAGACCCCCGTGCATTTGGAGCGGGATTAGCGGAAGAACTCCTGGAAGATATTAGGCAGCGATTGGCAAGATGAGGAGAAACATGGATGCGATGATATATAGAAGTGATGAGAGCGCGATATTAAAATACGCAAAAAATACAAATTGGTAAGAGTGGTACTCTTCGGCTCATCCAGAGAACGAACAGGCGCGAACGATGTAGACATCAGCGTGATTGGACTGGTGCCTGAATCGTTCTTCGATTTCTGCTGGGAACTGTATAGATGGAATGGCTCACACCATAGGTTACCCTGAATGGTCTGGCTGTGCCCATGATATAAATCACGAATTTTGCGGATGACACGAATCACCGCAATGTAAGTGCATGCAAAGCGCACATACTGAAAATTTCAGAAATGCACGGCGTGCTCCAATAAACCGGATAAATTCGTGATATTCGTGTCAAATATCTTGCACCAACGTATCACAGGAGCGCGCCACCTTCTGCTGGCAACTTAGTTATCGTGAGCGCCCTTACACGATTTTCAAATCTTATTCAACTCGAGAATCCGATCGATGATCCTCCTTGTACTGCAGAGTTTGCCAGAGTTTGATTCCTTGATCCGAACCACTTCGGTATCGAAGTCACGATCCGCCAATCCACGCTCCAGGTCCCCCACATCAAAATGCTGGTCAAACCCGAGCGCTATGATGTCAGGCATGATCTCACGAAGCGGCTCGAAGATATCGGTTTCGCTCCCGAGAACCGCATGATCTACCACCTCAAGCGCCTGCACCATCAGAAGGCGGTGCTCGTCAGGGAGAATCGGCTTTGGCTTGTGCTTTATCATGCTTGCCCGCGCAACGATGACATAGAGTTCGTCGCCGAGAGCGGAAGCATGTGATAGGTAGAATAGATGTCCCGGGTGCGGGATGTCGAACGTTCCTGTTGCAAGTACTCGTGTCATGTCCTTGCTTATTGATTGGTGTTCATTGCTTAACCGTTTGCACCGGAGTAACTTTACAACCCCCGAAACGAGACACTCACGCATCCGATGAAACCGAGATCATTATCCATACTGCTCCCGTCCTCCCTCGCAATCGATGCCAGCGACCTGCGCAGCAAGACCGCAAAGATCGGGCAGATCGCAAGGGCGGCATCGGTATTCTCTGCAGATCGAATCGTCATATACCGGGATCCCGATCTCGACGAGACCGAACTGATCGAGAGAATCCTTAACTATGCCGAAACCCCGCAGTACCTGCGGAAACGCCTCTTTCCTCTGGCGGGCGAT
Organism: Methanobacteriota archaeon; assembly: GCA_034658575.1. Lineage (GTDB taxonomy): Archaea > Halobacteriota > Methanosarcinia > Methanosarcinales > Methanogasteraceae > Methanogaster_A. The sequence goes on along the minus strand of JAYEFK010000164.1, from coordinate 2,939 downwards.
CTGCGGTATGCGGGCACGATCCCGCCGCTGCGGACGCCGCACCATCCCGATGCAGAAAAGATCGAGATCGGGGATGTACGTGTCGGAGTTGTGGTCAGGGTGCATGAAAACGGTTCGTGGGCGGACATCGGATCAAAGCGATCTGCATTCCTGAATGATTCCATGCAGAAGGGCGAGCGTGTGAATGTGCGGGTCACATCGAATAAGCCGCTGAAGGCGGTTCCTGTCGATGACGACGAGATCACCGAATACTGGGGCTATTCTGTTGCGAGAGCGGGTAGTCTGAGCGGAGCACTGGTTCAGACCCCTGCCCCGGGACTTAGAATTGCGACCAGCAGGTATGGCGAATCCATCGACGCCGACCTGCTCCAGAAGATCGGGGCAGAATCCGGATCAGAGGATGTGCTGGTGGTCTTCGGCGCGCCGCACAAGGGAATCTCTGAGATCATGGATGAAGAGAAAAGAGAAGGGAGAGCGAAGAGTTTTACTGCGGAATTTGACTATACGCTAAATACCCTGCCAGATCAGGGAACCGAGACGGTCCGGCTCGAGGAAGCGGTCGTTGCCACGCTTGCGATACTGAACCTGGCGTTTCACTGACCTGATCGGTGACCACAGATCACTCATCCAGTTTCATCAGAAGCGTTGTGCGCACCGAGACCGCATCAGGAAGATCGGTTGTCGTGTGCCAGATCTTGAGTTTCTTCATGTCCAGTCTGCTACCGCATCGCTGGCACACAGTCGATTTTACACCGTACTCTATGATCTGCACATGGCTTTTGCATTTCGGGCATACGATCACGGCATATTTCAATCAGACCACTCCATGATATTTATTCCATGATTCGTGATCGGTTCCGCGCATCTTTAAGATCATCAGGAGTTTTCGCATGCCCAACTCCTTCCTGATGTACCTGAGCGATATGATACTCGACGTATCTCATGAATTCCTTGATCATATAGTTGTTTGTGGTGATGTTGATCGCTTCACCGGCATCGTTCCAAGTGTCTCCCTGACCGCTGACAACTGCCCCCCACAGGATCGGTAGGCATGATGCACCCGGAGCTTACAACCATTACCGTCAGAATGGATAGGGCAACCACCAGATAATATCTCTTCGTTTAGCTCTTCTTCTGTTTGTATTTGGTGTATCCACACTTTCCGCAGGTCATGCGATCTCTATGTTCAGCCAAGTATACTCCGCTGCCACATTTCGGACAGAACTGCCTCAAACGTGTGATCTTATTTTCTTCTACGGTATAGTATTCGTTTATGCGCATGATCAACTCTCGCCCCCGTCGCCCTTCTTTGCTGGCGCATTGCGCGCGATCATGTACTCGGGTTCGATCCGGCGCAGGTTCTGCTCATTATCATACAACCGTGCGTATCCGAGTATATCCTGCTTGCCGTACTGTACGTTCATCCGATCGAGTATCAGCAGTTCAGGGGTAATATCAAGAAGTGCCACAAGCGTGTTCTTCGCACTCTTTCTTGACATGCCAATTTCTTCGGTCTTGAATACAATATCCCGTCTGTTCAAAAGTACATTCTCTTCATCCTTTACGATCTCAATAGCCATTAAAGCACCCTCCGTATCGATTTGCCATCGTTAGCATCTTCCATCTGTTTCAAGAGTTCTCGTATCTCCTTTTTTTTTTCATCGGTCACCTTGATAAGCACACATCCACTCGATGGCTGTCCATATATAACTATCGAGGAGAGCGGTGCAAGCACGACCGCGGGCATGACCGCGAGATCCTCCTCGCCCCGCACAAATATGCGGATGGGCTGTTCGCATTGCATCGCATCCGTTATAGCGGTCACGAGGTCTGGTGTGATTGTGCCGGCAGGGTTCTTTACAGTGACCTCATGATAGGCAGGATGCCGGATGCGTTTTTTGACTTCATCGGATACCTCTGCCCTGCATGTGAGATAATCAACGATGCAGATGTCGGGCAGGATGCCTGCTTCGATCAGGTTGCAGGTCGTGATATCGCCCACAGAGATGATCTTTGAAGGACTTTCCCAATCCGGCGCGCTCTTTAGCACATCCATGGTCTTCCGCCCGGATCCGGCATACAGCGTCCCATGCGGGACTTTCAGTCTCGATTTCAGGCGATCCGAAAGAAGAAGAGCCACTTACCGCACCTTCAGCGCGTATGCTCCGGCAGTCGTTATATTCAGTTTCGCAGCGATACTCGAGAGTTCCGGATCTATAATTACGACATATCCGCTCCAGTCCCTGCTAAGTGAGCTTGATCCGCATACCGGGCAGTTCTGCCCGCTCACGATCCTGTGGCAGTCTCTGCACGCTTGTTCACTCATTCTTTCCCTTCCTTTGCAGCCTCTTCCTTTGCAGTCTCTTCGAGCCATTCCAGTTTGCCGAGTGCTGGCTGGCGCATCGTAAGCCCGATCCTGCTCTCGTGCGGATCCCGTTCGTTTAAACTGACTGCAACGATGCGCGCACGCAGTTTATCACCCTCTGTAACCGCCCGCCCGCTCTCCTTGAAGACGAGACGACCGTTCTTCCCGTCATAGGATACGAAATCATCGGTCAGCTGGCTCACATGAATCAGCCCGTCGAGCGGTCCGACACCGATGAACGCGCCGAATTCGACAACCTCGACGACGACCCCTTCGGTGACCTCCTGCATTACGGGTTTGTACATGAGCGCGTCGAATGTCGCCTCATAATACACGCCCCCGTCACCAACGAGAATGATCCCGTCGCCGATATCGACCACCTCGAGGATAGCGACCAGTGCGCCGAGTTTCTTATCGATCTGTCCTTCGAGTTTATCGCGAAGCGCCCGTCCTACAGCTGCCATAATCGGCATCCCAAGCTGCTCAGGGTCGATGCGAACGGTGTCAACCAGTCTTGTTTTCAGATACATGCTACGCCTCTTTATTTTATAGAAAAACCGAGTAACATTTACGC
>JAYEFK010000163.1:0-4893 GCA_034658575.1 Methanobacteriota archaeon | reverse complement strand
GTTATAGGCTCTGCGTTCCTCTGCGTCCTCCGCGGTTATTTTTCTTGCCAGAAAGTACAGAATCGCAATCGGGCGACCAATCAACATACCTGAGTAGTTACTATGCTGTTTAATATCACGTACACGGGGTTCTCAATCCCAAGCGGGAAACTGTCAGATAGGATCGGAAGAAGAAACGTCCTGATCATAGGATATTCGTTATTTGGGGTTACATGCATCGGTTTTGCGCTGCTGCAATTGATGGCGGCATTTATCATCCTATTCGCGCTCTATGGAGGGTTCAAGGTGCTTATTGATGGTACGCAGCGCGCTTATGCCTCCGATTTTGTGGAGCCAGAACTGCGCGGGACCGCACTTGGCGTCTTCCATACCATGACCGGGATTGCGACGCTTCCGGCAAGCATCATCGCAGGCATACTCGGGGGATACGCTCCGAGCGCGACGTTTCTGTATGGGGCAGCAATCGGGTTTCTTGCGGCGGGGCTGTTTGTGATTGCAGGGAGGAGAGGAGTTGAACAAAAAATATAACACAGATGGGAGTATACAAGAAGATGGGATATAATGAAAGCGATTCGATTACAGAGATTCAAAGGCTACCGGGATTCCGGATGGATTGACCTGCGACCACCGATAATACTGCTCCTCGGTGCAAACTCGTCCGGGAAGAGCGCGCTCCTCAATGCGTTGTTGATGTTGAAGCAGAGCCTCGAGGATGCCTCTTATAAAAATCCTTTCGTTTTCTATGCCAAAAAAGGTGTTGACATAGGTAGTTTCGAGGATGCGGTATTTCGGCACGAAGTAGATATAAAAAAGCCGATGGCATTTTCTTTTGATGTTGAAGTCGAGAAAGATTTTTCAGAATTCAATTTGAGTAAAGGAGATTCGGTGATATTATCTATAAAAGTGGCTTACAATCAAAAAAGGAGAACTAATGTAATAATTGGGTTTGATATGGTACGGGATTCTGATAAAAAATGTATTTTGAGTATGCGAAAGAGATCAACTTCGACCACTGCTAAGGCATCTTTTAAATCAGATTTGTTTGAGGTACCTGACGACCTATTTCTTACTTGGTCTAATTTCCTACCCGCTACATCACAAAAGAAATCAAACACATTCCCACTAACTTTCCCGATAACGTTTGAAAAGCATGATGGGGGCGAAAATAAACTACTGCATGAATTGCACGAACTGAACCGCGATATCGTACTTCAAATCATCAACCATCTCCAATATATTGTACATATCGGTCCTCTCAGACCGGAGCCAGAGCGCACGTACCAATTCACAGGTGAAACGCCATCGGATGTCGGGCGTGATGGACATGATGCTCTGAAGATTCTTTTTTTAGATAAATACAGCGCAAGTTCAAAAAATTTGATCGATGATGTTAACCGATGGCTTGAAACAATGGGTTACGTGCTTGAATGGGACATTCTAAAGGGTGAAATGGCACAACTGATGCTTAAGGATAAATCGGGTATGCAGATCAATCTGAAAGACGCAGGGTTTGGAATTTCGCAACTTCTGCCTGTTCTGATTCAAGGGTATCTCGCAGAAGAGGAGCAGATCATTTTGATGGAACAGCCAGAGATTCACCTCCACCCACGCGCACAGGCAGACCTCGGGGACATGTTCATTGCGCTTGCAGAACAAAAGAAGTCTCTGATCGTAGAAACACACAGCGAACACCTGATGCTCCGATTGCGGAGGCGCATCGCCGAGCAGAAAATTCCGAAGGAGATGGTTGGGATATATTTCATCGAGTGGAAGGATGGAGAGAGTGTGGTTTCGAGAATCGAACTGGATGATTACGGGCAGATGGTGAATGTTCCGGAGGGATTCAAGACGTTTTTCTCTGATGATTTTGAGGAGACGATGAAAATAACCAAAGAAATCGCAAAAAGACATGCCAAGGAGATTGAGTGTGAAAATAGCGCTTGACACCAACATAATCTGCAAGGCATGTGATTATAATTGGGATTGTATTGGAGTACTGTCGAGAATTCACGATGATGCAAATCACGGGATATTGCACGACACTGGAAAAAGATTGTCGAGTGAATATCGGCGTAATGCCGGAGGATGTGAGCTATTTGAAAAATGGTACACAGTGATGGGGAGCAAAGAGAATGGGATTCATTACCTACCCATTGATCTGGATAGAAACTACAAAAAAATTTCTGAAACATTGATTGGTATGGGCTTCACAGGAGAAGTCGATCGCATCCTCGTTGCTCTGGCACTCGAAACAAGAAACGACAGATACATCATCATCACAGAGGATAGTGATTTCGGGAAGGGCGATACCGAAAAGGCAAAAGAGCACAACGACGTCCTGCAATATCTTACCAATAAACTGCAATTAACAGTTCATGATGCAGGGGAAGCGCTTTCGTTCCTATGATCACACGGACCGGGATCGAACGATATTCAATATAGAATCAGGAGCATGTTAGTACATGGAAATACCGTTACTAAATGACATCGTCATCATATTCGGACTATCCATTGCTGTACTCTTCATATTCCATCTGATCCGGGTACCAGCGATCGTGGGATTTCTCCTGACCGGGATACTGGCGGGACCCCATGGACTGGGGCTGGTACATGGCGTCCATGAAGTTGAAGTTTTGGCTGAGATAGGCGTCGTACTTCTGCTCTTTGCGATCGGACTCGAGTTCTCATTAAAACACATGTCACAGATCAAGAGATCGATCCTGCTGGGTGGCTCGCTTCAGGTGTTGCTAACCATCGTGGCTGTTTTTGTAATAGCAATGCAGATCGGTCTCACATCTTACGAATCGATCTTCATGGGATTTCTTATAGCCCTCAGCAGCACGGCAATCGTGCTCAAGCTCATCCAGGAACGGGCTGAAATTGACAGTCCCCACGGGCGAACAACTCTTGGCATCCTGCTCTTCCAGGATATTATCATCGTCCCGATGATGCTGTTTACACCTCTACTGGCTGGAGCAACCGGCGATCTGGGCGAATCCCTCCTCGTTCTTATGGTAAAAGGGATCGGTATCATCCTGCTGGTGGTCGTTGGTGCCAAATGGATCGTGCCGCGGGCGTTGTACCAGATCACCAGGACGCGGAGCCGGGAACTGTTCCTGCTGAGCGTTTTTATGATCTGTCTCGCAGTTGTGTGGCTGACCTCCAGCCTGGGGCTCTCCCTCGCACTGGGTGCATTTCTGGCAGGCTTGATCATCTCCCAATCAGAATACAGCCACCACGCACTCGGTAATGTCTTACCCTTCCGCGATGTCTTTATGAGCTTCTTTTTCGTCTCGATCGGGATGCTCTTAGATCTCGATTTTCTTTTTCAGCAGCCAGGACTAATTTTACTGATTGCCCTCTGCTTTCTGGCACTAAAAGCCGGAATCGCTTGCTTTGTGGCTTTTTTACTTGGATTCCCACTCCGCACTGCTATCCTGGTCGGGCTTGCACTCGGTCAGGTCGGTGAATTTTCTTTCATCCTCTCAAGGACCGGCGTTGAACACGGTTTGCTTGCAGGGGATGCGTACCAGTTTTTCCTGACCGTCTCTGTCCTGACCATGGCAGCGACACCGTTTATCATAGCACTGGCGCCCCGCATAGCGGACGGTGCACTGCGGTTGCCGCTGCCTGGAATATTAAAATCGGGCTGGCATCCGGTGCAAGGGGCGGATCGTGCTCGCAAACAGGATCACTTAATCATCATCGGCTTCGGGGTGAACGGCAGGAATGTGGCGCGAGCCGCCGGGATATCAGGTATCCCATACACGATCCTTGAAATGGACCCGGAGATAGTGAGGGCTGAACAAGCAAAGGGCGAGCCAATTTATTATGGCGATGCGACCCATGAGGCGGTATTCCAACATGCAGACATCAAGGACGCAAGAATTGTGGTGATAGCTATCTCCGACCCCGCTGCAACCCGCAGAATCACCGCAATCACCAGAAGGCTTAACCCACATGTCCATGTCATTGTAAGAACACGCTATCTCCAGGAAATGAAGCCCCTGTATGAATTAGGGGCTGACGACGTTATTCCGGAGGAGTTTGAGACCTCTGTGGAGATATTCACCCGGGTTCTGGTGAAATACCTCATACCCAGGGATGAGATCGAGAGCTTCATAGCTGTTGTGCGGGCGGATGGCTACGAGATGCTTCGAAGCCTTTCAAAAGAGCCGGAATCTTTTCCGGACTTGAAACTTCATCTTCCCGGCGTTGAGATCGTCACGCTGCGGATTTTCGAGCGAGCGCCCGTGGTTGGATGGACGCTGGCTCAGGTCGGGATTCGGAAGAAGTGTGGCGTCACAGTGCTTGCAGTGCGCCGGAACTCGCAGATGATCTCCAATCCGGACGCGGACCTGCGCTTCTGTGCCGGCGATCTGCTTGTTGTCATCGGACCGCCGGATAAGATTGTTAGGGTCATGGTTTTATTCAATAACCCGGAAGATGGGAGTAATTAACACGTGAGCTGAAGGACGATGAATTTATATGATCACACGGACCGGAATCAAACAGGAATAGAGGGGGCATTTAATTGAGCTGGATTTATCTGATTATTGCAATAATTCTGGAGGTGTCAGGCACCACCTGCATGAAATTGTCAGATGGCTTAACCAGGACACTGCCCTCGATCTCGATGTTTGTCCTGTACGGACTCAGTTTCGGTTTTCTGGCGCTTGCTCTCAAGAAGATTGACGTGAGCATCGCTTACGCCGTATGGGCTGGCATGGGGACTGCTCTTATCGCAACAGCAATTCCCGCTCAGTCGTCTACCCTGCACTCTTGGTCTTACTTATCTAACTTTTAGTCTTACGTTAGGCACGTAAAAAGTGAAAAATTGAACGTGTGTAGATTTAAGGCATGATATTGTAGCTGTTTATACGTAGATATCGT
>JAYEFK010000162.1:0-4895 GCA_034658575.1 Methanobacteriota archaeon | reverse complement strand
ACCTGCTGGCACGTTTTCGGGGAGAATGCCGGCGGGATGTCACATCACCCCTTGAGAACCTTCTTGAAGTACTCCAGATACCTCTTTGCCATAACTTCCCTTGAAAAATGCTCTTCGACGCGTCTTCGGCACTCATAAGGATCGATCTCGCTCACCTTATCGGCAACGATGATCTCCTGCACCTCATCTAACGCATCGCAGAGGAAACCGGTCACACCATCCACAATCTGGTCGGTCAAGCCACCGCTCCGGAGCGCGATCACAGGCGTTCCGCAGCACATCGCCTCTGCGGCATGTAAACCGAATATCTCCATGAACGGGTACATCGGAAGTGAGATCACGGCTTTTGCGTTCTGGAGAAACTCTATCTTCTCTTTGTGTGACATGGCACCATAATACCGCACCTGAGTGCCGTTGCATCGGGATTTTACGTCTTCGACGTATTCCTGACTTATAACGAAACGATCTTCGCCGCAGACATCCCCACAAGCACCCGAATCCTTCATCAATTGGACAAACTCAAGGCTTCCTTTCTCGCGGCATATCCTGTTGGCAAACATGTATCGCTCCCCTTTCTCGGCTTTGAATGGATACAACCTGGTATTTATGCCATGCGGGATGCATTTACATGGCCTCTCAAGGTAATTTGAGACGCTCATCGCCTGAGCACGGGACGCTGCGATGAAATGTGAACTGTCAGGTATCTGCATGGATTTATTCCATTCACGCGGTGCATGGAATACATGGAAGACGTTTGCAGTGGGGTGTGCCATTTCATAACCGCATATCGTATTAAATTTGGTATTATCAACGATGATATCGTAATCATCTAAATATTTTTCATAAATTTGATATGCGTCCGCTTCCCTAACAACCCAATCATGATGCATATCCTCTGATTCCTCCAAAGTCTCTATGACCTTTAATTTCGGGAGGTTCTCAGGAAAGACCGAACCTTTACAACACGCGACAGCAACCTCTTCAATCTCATCGAATGTAGCGAGCGATGTTGCCAGATCGCCTACAACAAGTTCAGTTCCGCCATATTTCCTGAAATCAACCGCCTTTTCCGCAGACGAAATGATAAATATATTCATTTGTCACCACATATCCCAAATACGATGTTTTTAATACCTCTCTTATCCAGTATGTCCTCTCTCTCCAGTGGAAATCTAATCATGACCTTGGTATACTTCCCTTTGATGATCTCGGTCGCCGCGTCAACTTTAACACCATTGATGGTTGCGCTTGGGTGATCTGCAATCACCGGAACAACGACACCGAAATCTACGTCAATGACGTTACCTTCGTTTCGGATACTTGCCACAACGTCAGTACCATCCCACTTCAACTCGAAGGATAACAGACTTTCACCGACCGCGAGTCTCTTAACCGATATGTTCCAGTCCTTGGTGAGGTATGGGCAGATCGTGACACTTTCCGGAGCGTGCGGCGTAATGCCGAGAAATCCACGAACGATCGTGTACATATAGATCGTTGCTGACCACGCCTGGACGAAGCATCCGGCAGGACCTTCTTCCCCGGATGGCTCAGGCGCCACATCTCCTGACATGACCTCCTTGAAGTACAACTTGGAGAACCGCTGCATCTCGGTCATCTGGTGCGTCTTTAAGAATCCTTCCTTGAAATTTCCATGAGAAAACTCGGAATATGCAACCCAGCCAGTGACAAAGGGCCAGACACCGCCTTTCTGGTAACTTTTCCCGTCATACTCGGGATCGCTCTTTGCACGGGTCCTGACGCCCCATGATGTTGTGAACTCATCACTCTCCATCCATTTAAGGATGCTTTCCGCTTTATCAGGTTCGATGATATCAAAAAATACCGGAATGACAGCGTTCACAGTCATATCCTTCTTTAACCTACCGTCTGGCTGTATCGTGTCATACAAAAACCCGTACGCTTCGTCCCAGTACCGCTCTACAATGAGCGACTTGAGTTCATCGTAGCGCCCCATACACGCCTCTGCGAGATCGTCGTCGCCAAACTCACGTGCGATCTCTGCCCCGCATTTGAATGCATGACCGAATATCGCCTGAACATCGACCCCTGACTTTCCCCTGAAGTATGAGTCCATCCATTGTGTATCGATAAGAAACCCCTCTGGTCCGTGCTCGATCAAACCATCGCCGTCGCGGTCTGCCTTCAGACACCAGCCAAGCGCTCTTACCATGTTGTCGTAGAGATACCTGATAAAATTCTTGTCTCCTGACCATTTGTAATAATCATAAAGCGCAATCACAAAGAGAGGGGTCGCATCGACTGTGTAGAAGTAGGTCGATCCGTCCATTCTGATCTCATGCGGAATCTCTCCCTTGTAGAATGGAACCCTCACCGCGTCCTCGCCATCAGTCTTTGCTTGGAACCGTGCAAGCAGCGCGAGCGCAGATTGTGATGCCAGAAAGTCTCCTATGCAATTGCTCCCCAGTACCGTCCATGCGATATCCCTTCCAAAGTATATGGGAAAGTGCGGCAGTCCAGCCATGAATCCGAGACCGTATCCGTGCTGGTAGTGCTTCAGAAGCAGCATCCCGATATTCGAACGGATGAAAGCATCATCGATCTCCTTAATCCCTGATTCAAAGCACAATGCCGCCTGCAGATAGCCGGTATACGCTTCTACCGTAACGCCCAATAGTTCCCTGGTTGAACCGATCAGCTCCTCGTACTCTTCGATCAATCGATGATATGTCGCATCGCCACCAGCCAGCACAAACCTGATCTCAATCGTGTCGCCTGCATCGATCTCGATCTTGTAGCTCATGACAGAACTGCCCACACAGTGATCCCTGGGACCGGGAAATCCGCCACGATCCTTGCATTCGTTGATATCGGCGACATCGCAGCACACATACGCAGGTTCACGATCCGAGCCAAAGAGCAGCATCCAGTTCGGTTTCTTATGGTGGCGCACAAGGATCATTCTTCTGCGCGCATCATAAGTTCCGAGATATTTCTTCTCCTTCCACACATCTCCGGTCTGTTTCAGTTCCCATTCGAGATTTGTGACTGGATTTGCTATGAAATCAAACGCTACTTTCGTAGCCCCTCTGTTCTTAATCTCAAATATCCAGCAGACGCCTCTTTTTAATTTCGGGACGAAGACACGCTGATTGATGGATAGTCCTTCGACCTCAAACGTTCTCTCGACATCGCCGCCGAATGCAAACTCCTTGCAGAAGTCAGGCAGCCAGTCGACCGGCATCCTGTCATCCCGGGATATGCCAAAGTTCACAGCATCCGCGATCTTAAGCGGCAGGTTCCAGATGCCGTTCCACCTACCTTCGAATCTCCCGTTTTTATGACCGATGACGTAAACCCTCAAGCCGGTAGTGAGAACGTCCGATTCAAATGCTTCTCTTTCACGCCATTTCATTGATTCCATCATTGAACACTCCCGATTCATGAGTACCGTGTAAAAGTAGTAACACTTCTATATTATCTCTTTGTGAAGTTTGGCGTTGCAGGGCGCAGGTATCACCAGTCGGGTTTAACAATTCCAGAGACCCATATCAGAGACCATGCGAACCATCAGCTGGGACCGTGGCACGATAACCACGATCGACCAGACCCTGCTTCCAGCGGAGTATAGAACGATCGAATGCAAAACCGTCAATACGCTCTGCGAGGCGATCGTTTCGCTCCGCATCCGGGGTGCGCCCGCGCTTGGCGCTTCCGGTGGATACGGGGTCGCACTTGCAGTGCATACGAGCACCGCAAGTACGCTTCGAGAGTTCATGCGTGATCTTGAGATCGAATCAGACCGGATCAAAATGACCAGACCGACCGCGATCAATCTTATGTGGGGTGTCGATCGCGTGATTGCTGCTGTCAGAAGAGCAGGTAGCATCGATGAAGCGAGGCGGATCGCGCTTTTAGAGGCAACCGCAATCGCTGACGAGGACGTGGAGCGAAACACGCTGCTTAGCAGGCATGGAAGAGCGCTCCTTGAGGATGGCGATACCGTGCTGACGCACTGCAACGCAGGCAGGCTCGCGTGCGTGGACGTTGGGACTGCGCTTGGCGTGATCCGGGCGGCGGTAGAAGAGGGGAAAGCAATATCCGTCGTCTCGTGCGAGACCCGTCCGCTCAATCAGGGAAGCAGGCTCACGGTCTGGGAACTGATGCAGGATCAGATACCTGTCACCCTGATCCCGGATTCTGCCGCAGGCTCGATGATGCGGAAAGGATTGATCGACAAGGTGATCGTTGGCGCGGATCGGATCACGAGAGATGCGGTCTTTAACAAGATCGGGACGTATACCCATTCGGTGCTTGCAAAAGATCATCAGATACCGTTTTATGTTGCAGCACCGATCTCCACGTTCGATTCCACCCTGCTGGAGTTCGACGTCACGATCGAAGAGCGGGATCCCGATGAACTGCGGCGCATCCATGATGTGATGCTTGCGCCAGCGGATGCCGCGGTGTATAATCCCGCGTTCGATGCAACGCCTGTAGAGAACGTTACTGCTGTTATCACTGAATACGGGGTGGTGTATCCCGCTGAATCCGAATCGTGGAATGACCTCTTTTCTTAGATTCCTTCTCTGTATATCAGACCGATTGCCCTGTATTGGAAGATGAATACGTAGGGGGCTATCACCAGAGTATATGCTATGACTCCTAAAATTGGAATAATTGCGACGAGCATCCCAACAACTGAAAACAGCATTGCTATAACGATAAGAATAATATACCAGACAATATATCTGCCCCAACCGATCGATCCGATTATGCGTAGAATCTCACCGAACCTGAATGCTGCTCCAAGTTCGCCTGTATGCGCCATATTTGCAATTCCCATGTTCGCAATAACCGATATGACTATCATCAGGAGAACCCCGAGTAAGAATAACCCGGACCCTGTTAAA
>JAYEFK010000161.1:0-4944 GCA_034658575.1 Methanobacteriota archaeon | reverse complement strand
GGTTCACATGACAATCTTCACAATCGTGAGGCGGGATGCCCGGATGCTTCACGAGCGGCTCCACAGCGAGCCGGAAGTCAGGCGTGTCTGCAACACCGGTGACACACGCCTGCCATGTTCCGTTGACAGGCAGCGGTGTGTGGCAGTCCGTGCAGTTGGCACCAGCGTGAATGCCTTTGTTGAACCATGACGAATTGACCATGTAGTTTCCAAGATCGTTATGACATGCGAAGCAGAGCGTGTTATTACCTGGAGCCATCGTCGGCACTGTGAATACGTCATCGTGTATCCTGCCATATCCGTGACATGCCGCGCAGTCCACTCCGTGTGTGATATCTGCATTATGCGACTCCACAAAGACATCGGCAAACTCGTTCCCTCCACCGAGGTGGCAGTAGGAGCAGTCGCTGGCAGCGCTACCATCAACAATGATATCGTCCCGCTGCCGACCGTAGTGCGAGACGAAGTTTCTCGCGCTGGGGTTGTTGACATCGGCACTCGGAGGCACACCCGGAACCTGGACCAGCGACTTGTTGTGGCAGGTCGTGCAGTTCACGGCAGTGATCACCTCGGTACCGTCTGGCTGGTGCTCGAGTGCCTGCCGCGGCGGTCTTGGGAGGTAGTCGATATTTAGTGGGGTTTCGTTGAAGTGGCAGTCGGTGCAGTCGGGCTTGATCCTGAAGTGCTTCGGATCCAGAAGTTGCTCTGAATAGTTGTTGTGGCATCCCCAGCAGACCATGCCTATCGCGGTGCTGTTCGAGGCATCGAAGTCGCCTGTGATGTTGAAATGCACGCTTCCGAAGAACCCTGACCTGTTGATGATCGGAAGTCCGCCTGTTGCGTTCATTCCACCGGATAGGTGGCAGTCGGCACAGTCGCCGCCTGCTGCGCGTTCCGGTTCGTAGTGCGGATCGTTGTGGCAGCGGAGGCAGTCCTTGTATGTTGTTGCCAGATAATTTGAGAAGATTGAGGTGTGTCCGCCCGGCGGGGTCTGGTGGCAGTTCACGCAGTCAAGGATGCCGACATCGTGGAGTGCGTTGTGGCACGCCCTGCATGTCACATCATCGCTGCCATCGTCACCGATATCGGTATGCGTGTACGCCAGACCATAGTTGTCCCAGTCAGGTATCGTAAGTCCGGTCTCTGCGCCATTGCATCCTGCTGGCGGGCTTGCCTGATGGCATTCGCTGCAGTTCCACGGGATGTGGATGATCGGTTTCTGTGCGATAGCGTAGTTCGAGGTGATCGTGTAATTGAATTTCCCGGTCGATCTGGCAAGAATCCTGGCGACCCACGTGCCCTGTTCCGGCGGACTTGTGTCGAATGTCACGACGTTGAGGTACTCTCCGTACGGATAGCAGATCTTCCCGCCAGCCCTAAAGATCGCAGTGCCATCGACGCTTGGAAGCAGGTATGTGCCGCGCCACGGGTCGCTTCCGTTTAAGTCCGCAAGTCCTGTGGCGGTGTTGTCGACCGGTCCGATGAGCGAGAGCAGAAACTCATGATCGGTATCCTCTGCCACGACGGTCACGTTGATGCCTGCTGTGTCATCCACCTCGATTATGTATGTCTCGGTACTCTCCTCGTAACTCCTGAACTCAGGCGCGTAATCGTTGAGCACTCCGCCCAGTGAACGGACACCGGAGGCAAACTCCGGATACAAGAGATCGCCGTGGCATTTCTCGCACGAAACGTTACTGTGAACCCCGTAGGTGATGTTTGTTCCACGCAGGGCAGGGGTTAACGCCACAGGATACTGGACGCTACCGGTATCATCGTGTACGAATTTTGTGTGGCAGTCGATGCAGTCAACCGGCGCGGTCTCGAATGCATGTGACGACTGGTTGAATGCGCCCTGCACGAGTGGTCGCTTGACCGATGTGTCGCGGTACATCTGTATATTCGCATTGGTCTCGTTGAATATCTCGATCCATCCCGCGTCTCCGCATATAAAGCCGCCATAATGCCCGTACACGATCTCGTGGAGGTGTACCGGCGTTGCGCGTAGGAACTGGGATGCAGAAGGTGTGTGACATGCAGTTAAGCAGTTGGTTGCAGTCGATGATGTGATGTTATCGGGATGGATAACGTCGCAGGGGTTTCTTTCGTCAGGATCGTTCGTCGGAGACCATGCATCGTGGCAATTGCTTGCCTGACAGCCCCAGAGCGTGGTGTTAAATGCCGTCACTACAGACGCAGAATCGGTGCCATCGATCGAGTTTGCGAATTTGATCTCGTATCTGCCTGAATAGGTCTCGTTGGTTGCATAGTAGAATATCCCGCCGTAAAGCCCCTTTGAGTACTCCTGAAGTTTTATCGTCTCGGTTCTGGTAGAGTAGTACGAGGGATACGAGACTTCGACCACGAGCTCCGGGGGTGTCGAGGTTGCACCGTCCTTGAAGATGGTGCTGCCAAACAGCCGCCACTCAAAGAACGGAACGATGAGACCGTCGACAACGACCTTGATATCATCGATGTACCAGCCCTCGTCAACGCCGCTTGCATCTGATACGAAGTTGAATGCAAGGAGAATATCCTTACCATCATAAGCGCTGAGATCGATCGTCTTCTTAACTGGCATGCCTATCTGGTATCCGGTGTAATTCGCAAGTTCGATCCACGTCTTTCCAGCGTCGGTCGAGACCTTCACATAGCCATAGTCGCCCGGAACTATCCTGTACCATGTATAAAACGTCAGTTCAGAGTTGGAATGCCCGACAAGGTCGAGAGGTACCCAGTGCCAGATATCCATGTTGTTACTGTAATTGCCGATTCCGTCGTCGTCTGCCTTTAATGAGTATGTATTCAGCCCCGCGCGAAACCGCGTCTGCGAGAGACTGAAACTGGACTGGGACAGTCCGCCGACCGGGTGCGCGGTCTTATCAAGCACCATTGCAAGTATCAGGTTCTGCTGCTGCATTCCTTCGCCGGTGTCCCACCAGTTCCATGCAGTGACGTTTCCGGAAGCGCGATACCCCATCTGATACGGAGTCTGCCCGTACGTGAGAATTACGGTGTAGTTGTCGGTGTGGTCCACAGATGGCGGCATGGCAGCCGCTGTACACGCGATGAGCAGACAGATCGATGCGGCAAATATCACTCTCATGAGCATCTTCATTCCTGTTCCTTACACGGTATTATGTCTTGGAATAATTTAAAGATGCTGGTTAAAATATGCACGCATTCCCGCACAGCCTTACATCGTGCATACCAGTGGCATCAAAGAACCGATAATAAAGATTTAAGTTGGATTACAGCGATTTATAAAGGATGATAAAGCATTATAAAGTATTAAAAAATCTGAAAACCGAAAGTATGCTTATCTCATAACTGATTCCAGTGGGATATGGGCAGAACTGCCTGAAAGAACATAACCGAACAGAACACAACCAGAGGTAAAGAACATGAACAAAATAAAAACACTCTTCGTCGTTTCGCTGCTGCTGACCTGCATGTACATCCCGTGCATTGCAGCGGCAGGCAACAATGGAGGACTGCACGTATACGATGCGAAAGTAAACAAAACTATCAGGCAGGCACAGGCTGCGAACGTCCGTGCCGGATCTGCCGGAATGGGTATGGCTGCCGATGCGCAAGCGATGAGGAGAGCTGGCAGAAACGATCTACAGAGAGCGCGGGAGACATACCGGAACGACAAAACTCCTGAAAACCAGCAGATGCTTACGGACGCTGCAAAGGATCACCTTCTGCAGATGCTCGACCTGATGATCGGGAGACTTGAGCTCCTGCAGGAACGAATCGAGTTTGCCGAGGAGAACAACAACATGGTGCCAGAGGGTGCGTCTGAGAACATCGACCGGTACACACTAAGGCTCGAAGGATACAAGCAAGAGGCAAGGAGTGCTGATACGCCGGCTGACATCAGGTCGGTCGCGCGGTCGATCAATCAAGAATGGAGGTCGATTCGCAGGGAGATTCTGCATTACGCGAAGTACATGGTCGCTGTGCGGATTGAGGCATATATCGATAAGGCGAACGACATCTCTGACCGGCTGGATGCGAAGATCAGCGAACTTGAGGGCGAGGGTGTCTATACCACGAATATGAGACAGAATCTGGATGCTTTCGATGAGGAACTCGTTTGCGTCGAGGAGAACTACGGACTTGCAAAGGACGCGGTCTCTGATGATGAGATCAATCCTGGGGAGGTGCAGCAGTATATCCGAAACTCCAGCCGCTGTATAAGAGAGGCGAATAATATCCTCAGGGAGATGTTTCGGGAGTTACGAGCACTTGAATACGAGATCGGTATAGGTGCAAGCGTTTCCGAAGCGGATGAATCTGCAGGCGACGACTCAGCAGATGAAACGGCAGCATACGAGACGGTGAACGAGACGGCAGATGATCCGGCAAACGAGTCGGATTCAGGAACCGATGAGGATGGGGATGGAGATGCCGATGCATCAGGCAATGAAACCGAATCCGAATCCAGAACTGACGACGGCGAGGTCGAATCATGAACGCCAGGTATGTAATCTCACTCATCCTTGTGGGACTGGTGCTCACAAGCTGATCAGGCTGCGTCGATAGATCGCAGGACGGAGGGCAGGAATCCGTACCAGACGCGCCACAGACGCCAGCGGGAGCGGCAACCGATGCCAGTGGACTCACCGAGGACGAGATGGAGAGTTTCGAGAGCGATCTTGCGGAACTTGAGGATCTGCTCGGAGGGCTTGACGATATCGATGCTATGGGTGAGGTAAACGATTCAACGTTTGCTTAAATCCCCTCCCTCTTTTTTTCTTTTTTCGTATGTGTTTAGCTGAGGTGGAAAAACCACGAGATTACACGAGATTAACACAGAAATCTTGTGGAAATCCGGTAGTGTCCTAATATACGATAGTTTATTATAGTGTGCGATAGAACCATTCTCTTGGTGAACACCATGGCACGACCAAGAGGAAAAATCGATGCTGTTTGTCA
>JAYEFK010000160.1:0-5050 GCA_034658575.1 Methanobacteriota archaeon | reverse complement strand
TGTTCGGGTACCATGTGGTGGGAACCACAAGATTACACAGTCTGCGAAGCAGCGGCGCAGCCATCTCCACAAGATTTCTATGTTAATCTTGTGCAATCTCGTGGTTTTATATGTGGATATCTCACAATACTCGAGTAAGTACATTACATAAACGCAAAACCTTTCGGCAGTTCGCCTACGATCGCCTTAAACGGTTCTGGCCAGTTCTCGTAATCAAGCCCCTTCTGCGCAAAGAACGAACTCGCCCAGCGCTCAAGCCCGACTCCGGAACATCCGCTCCACAGTTCATTCCCGCTCTGTGCCTTTACGTTGAATCCAAGCGGATATTTGTCCCCGTTCACGCTCACATTCTGAAACTCGAGCCAATCGTCGCGGTACGGCATGAACGACTCGTAATCGGTCGTCCCGACCTTCTCGCTACCAGCGGTTCCGGTCAGACCCTCCTGCGCCATGAACCACGGCGTAACCCATGCCTTCCGCCACGTAAGTTCGAGTATCTCCTCAAAGATATACTTGTACCGCTCATGGATGCGCTCCGCCTCCCTTGCGACCTGCTCCGGCGTCCCCATCCAGACGATCTCGACCCTGTGGAACTCGTCCACCCGCTCGATGCCATGGATGCCGCCGCTCTCGTACCGGTGCGACGTCCCTGATCGGTCGAATACTTGAAGCGGAAACGCGTCATCCGCGATCGTCCTTCCCTGCAGGAAGGGCCAGAACGGCGGGCACTGGGCATAGCATAGCCCTCCGATCGGCTTATCGATCTTCTCAGCGATCAGGTCAAGCGGGATCTCGTGGGTGACCTTGTAGTAGTCAGAAACCTCCTCCCAGAAGTCGGGATCCCTTGTTTTTGGTGGGCAGACGTAGTAGATCTCAGGATAGACGCCCTTCGCATGTCCCGACTTCTTCCAGACATCCCACGTCACGATTTTCGGGAAAATCATCTCCTGGTACCCGAGAAAATCGAGAACCTCCTTTTTCACGATCTGTTCGAATGCGCGGAAGATTCTGGTCACCTCAGGGCCATATATCCACTGCCCGCGGGATGCTCCGTGTTTGATCCAGTTCCGCTTGACCAGTGCCGGTGTCGGGTCTTCTCTAAACGCGATGGTCTTTTCTGTACTCTCCCAGAGCAGGCTCCAGTGCTCTTCTTTCCCCCCGTACTCCTCTGCTGCGATCTTATCCGTGATGAGCGTGATGATCCGATCTGGTATCCGGTTCTGGATCTCGGATTCCCCGATCTCCATTTCGATGGTGATCGCGTCGCCGTCAAACTCCATATTCGAGATGTAAGGAATTTTTTCTGCTTTGACTGGATTTTTTGACGGTATCTTCGCAACGTAAGACTCAATCTCGATGCCCCTGATCCCTATGCGATATTTTTTCCCGAGCAGGATTGCAAGGGGTTTTCTCAACCTGAGAACCGCATCGTGGACACGTACGTACTGGTCCGACTCGATCTCGACCCTTATCTTTCGGTCATTGATCCGAAAGCCGAGTATTCTTGCGCCTTTCCCTTCTGGCGCGCCCTTTGTCAGCAATGTCTCGTTTGCCTCGCTTACGAGGGCTGATATTTCAGCATCTGCATGGTCTGCGGGCGCGCTCGTGTTGAAGTTGCCGATCAGATGAAAGTACATGGGATTATGCTTTGTGGATGAATCTAATTAAATTCTTTCTCTGTCCTGGGACCGGGATGTATCTGCCGGCTCTGCAAGACTTACATTCCGGCTGGAAGACCGTACGCATCGGTCTCATCGAAGCAGTAGCAAACCTTCTGGTAGCCGCCCTTCAACTCGATCACATCGTTTCTGACGCTTTCAGGCGATTCGGAGTCGAGTACGATCCGTTTGAAGAAATCGGCGATTGCATCCATCTCTGACGTGCCCATCCCGATGCGCGTCAGTTCCTGCGTCCCTATCCTGATTCCGGACGGTTCGACCGTTGCGCTGACAGCATCTCCGGGCAGAAGATTCTTGTTTACGATGATGTTTGCCTCTTCGAGTCTCGTTGCGGCTCTGATGCTTCCACCGACCTTCGTTACATCGACTGCAACCTGATGCGACTCTGTAAATCCATAAGGCTCGCAAAGAACATTGAATCCCCGCTCATATAGTGCCTGCGCAAGCGATTTTGCGTTTGCGATCACGGCAGCTGCGTAATCCTCGCCAAACTCGATCATCTCTGCAAGCGAGACCCCGAGTCCTGCAAGATGGTGCAGATGGTGGTTGCTCACTGTGCCTGGAAAGACCGCTTCATCGATCCGGTCTGAGAGTTCCTTCTTGCACATAATAATCGCGCCCTGCGGTCCCGGAAAGGTCTTGTGCGTGGATCCAGTAATCACTTCCGCGCCCTCACGAAGCGGATCCTGAAACCGTTTTCCCGCGATGAGCCCGAGCACATGTGCGCCGTCATAGACAAGTGTTGCTCCCACTTCGCGGGCAGCATCAGCCGCCTCCCGAACAGGGTGCGGGAACAGGAAGAGACTTCCCCCGAGAAGCACGATTGCAGGCTTTACATCCCTGATCATGACAGTCATGCGGTCGGGATCGATGTTCATGATCTCGGGGTCGAATGGATGGTGCATCACGCGAAGTCCCCGGACGCCGGCAGCAGAGTATTGTACGTGGCTGATGTGCCCGCCATACGGAACATCAAGTGACATGATCGTCTCTCCCGGCTTTGCGAGTGCAAAAAAAGCAGCGATGTTCGCGCCTACGCCTGATGTCGGCTGCACATTGACATGCTCCGCCCCAAAGAGTTCCTCTGCGAGTTCGATTGTCGTTGCCTCGATCTCGTCGATGTATTTGCAGCCCTGATAGAACCTGTGCCCGACCACGCCCTCTGCATACCGGTGAGCAAGATCGCTTGCCGCAAGCAGCCGCACCCTCTGGCTCGTGAGGTTGTTGCTTGCGATCATCGGGAGGGAGTCGCGGTACCAGGCATGGTGCGCCTCTGTAGCGCGCATAATGAGATCGATATCGGCATTCATTGTTGGTGTTATGTAAGAACCGCAACCATTTAAATACGTTCTGGATGCGTCACCAGCTCTGAATCAGCACCTATAAAAGGGTTGAGCGGAAGCAGTATACCATGACACTGGAACCGATAACCGGCAAGGTGCTGCGGATATTTCCACAGGATACGAACACAGACGAGGTAATCTCAGGAAAGTACAAGTATGACGAACTCGATCTTTCCAAACTCGCAGTTCACACCTTTGAATCGATCGATCCGGATTTTTACGCCGATAGCAAGCACACAGAAAACCCGATCATCGTTACGGCATCGAACTTCGGATGTGGCTCATCGAGAGAGCAGGCGCCGCAGGTCATAGCAGCCTGTGGTGTTGGATGCGTGATCGCAGAGTCGTTCGCCCGCATCTTCTACCGAAACGGGTTTAATATCGGGCTGCCGCTGATCGAATGCGCCGGGATCGCGGAAAAGGTACATAAGGATGACGAACTGCGGATCGATTTCGAGAACGGATCGATCACGAACGTGACGGCTGGGGAAGAGTACGGTTTCAGCCCGATTCCCGAATTCATGCAGGAGTTGCTCGAGTCCGGAGGATTGCTGAGGTATCTCAAGGAGAAAGGGGGATACGAGTGATCGACGATCCATATAATGTGCCGTACCGGGCGATATATGCGGTCGGAAACGCTGATGGCAGCCTCGTCGAGATCATCGAGTTTTCCCGCTGCTACGGCGGCTCTGCATGGGCACGGCACCATTACCGGAAGAGCCCTCTGGTGCTCGAGACAAAGGTGATCGGGAACACGATCAGGTATCTCTGCAAGACCGGCGAGTGCGATCTCGTGCTTGAGCCGTCGCGTGCAGCCGCGGGCATCAAATCCGTTACGGTGCACGATGAGGAGATCCGGATCACCTACGCGGGTCTCGGCGGTGGCGGGGTTGGTGCAACCACCTGCCGGGCTGGCGCAAGCGGCGTGATCCGGTCCGATATCAGCGAATCCGGCGGTGGGAAGGTCGGGAGCGGCACGATCACGCTCCCCAGACGTAGCCGGCTGATCGTCGGGATCGATGACACCGACTCAAAGGAGGTCGGTGCGACATGGTGTCTTGCACACAACATCGCATCTGCTGTCGACTGCGATGCTGCCCGGTACCTGTCCCATTCGATCGTGCAGTTGCATCCGGTGCCTGCAAAGACGCAGAACTGCGTTTCGACGGCTCTTGAGTTCGCATGTCTGGACGGTGGTGCGGAACACGTGCTTGCCGAGATCCGTGATCTCCTGATTGAGTATTCAGTCTCTGATGAGACTGGTATGGTCTCGCTCTCCGGTTTCGACGGATCGATTCTTGCGGATTACGGGAGAGAATGCAAGACTAAGGTGCTATTGCGGGAGTATGCGCTGGAATCTGCCATATCTGCGGGTGCTGATGTCTGGCTCGACGGAAACGGCATCATCGGCGCGCTCGGTGCGATCCCGTATGTCGCGATGCCTGACCGGTCGGTCGGGCTTTCTGAGATGAACGTGTCCGGCGAGTTGGGGTGAATCATATTCCATCTGAGCAAGTATGTGCCAAAGCTGACGCGAATACGGTGAAAAAATAAAATCTGTGTAATCCGCGTTAATGGCTTCACCGCTGCTGTCGCCGATCACATTCAGCGGTTAAATCCCCTGCTTTGCCCCTCACGATTTCGACCACGCAGTCGGAAGTCCGTCTCAGCACACCCAGAGTGTGCGCAGGAGCGAGAAGACCGGAACGCCCTCGATCGTGCCCTTCCCGAGTTTGTCGACGAGCACCGCAATCGCTATTGGTTTTGCCCCCACCTCAGTCAGTTGCTTGATCGTCTCTTTAAGCGTTCCGCCGGTGGTGATCACGTCATCAACGAGCACACAGGTTGCGCCACCCACATCTGCGAAGTTGTGGCTGAAGATGCCTACCGCATCTGTATTTTCAGTGCCGAAGAGTTGCTTGTTCGGATAGAATATTGCGAGTTTGGTGCCGAGTTCGTTTGCAACGATGCTTGCCAGCGGGATGCCGCTTACAGCGATACCGACCACCGCGTCGATCTCTGCTACGT
>JAYEFK010000159.1:0-5052 GCA_034658575.1 Methanobacteriota archaeon | reverse complement strand
AGATTGACTTTGAGATAAGAACGACGGTGTTCCCGGATTTCATCGGATCGCCGCAGGAGATACAGTTAATCGCCGAATCTATACGGGAGATTGCAGGAGATGTGAGGTACGTCATCCAGCAAGGTCTTCCGGAAAACGCATGGAAGCCTGTGTCTGATAGAGCGTACGACCGGGACGAGATGATCTCACTTGCAAAGATCGCAAGACAGTTTTTATCGGACGTCAGGATCAGGACGAAGGAATCTGGCGAGGAATGCGTGTGACGACCGCTGAAAGCATCATCAACGTTATAACATACTTCAGTTTCTATCTGTACTATGTCCATCGTGCATCTCTCATCGCCGTATTCCTGCTGCTGCTGGGTTTCTATATTTTGTACCGAATATGCACAAAGGATCTCCGATCGATCCCATACGCGGTCAGCACGATTCCTGATAGACTGCTTGTATGGGATCGAAAGAGCAATGTCGGTGCAAGGATGCATCAGTACAGGGAACTTGCCATGCGACCGCGGGCATATAAGCTGCTTGTTCCGCTCATCGTTGCGGTGGCGATCGCGTATATCCTGCTTGCGCACCTGTTCTTTCCCGCGGTTGTCACGTCAGGAAGCATGGATCCGACACTCGAAAAATACGACATCGTTCTTACGCAGAGACTGTATCTGACGCCTGATGTCGGGGATGTCATCGTCTTCGATGTCGAAGAATCCCGGCTCCCTGTGGTTCACAGGATCGTCTCGGTATCTGGTAGTGGAATCAGGACAAAAGGTGATGCGAGGACGTTTCAGGACGGTTGGGTACTTAAGGAGGATCAGATTAAGGGTGAACTGATCACTTATGGTGGGGAGCCGATCGTGATCAAGAACGTCGGTAGGTACATCCTGTTTGACCCGTCCGAAGAGGTCGTCATCACAAGCAAGTACGGCTCCGAATTCTACCGCACAGCCCAGATCATCAGATACATAAAGAAGATGGGGCTCACGATCGCAATAATATGTATCTGCCTGTATCTCTACTTCGTGATAACTGAGCGGCGCTAATAAGGGTCCTGAAGTGTGATATCCGCAGACCGGTGCCAGTAATACTCAAATAGTGCATTTCCCCACTCGATTGCAGCAGAGTCCTCGCTGACGAGATCGGTACCAAAGTCATACTTCCCATCAGTTCGATATAACCCCAGTGATAAGAATTTATCGGTTACAGTAAATGCCGTTCTCATCTCTTCATACGTCAATCGTAAATTAAAATTTGATTTATTGATCATATCTTTCAAGATTTTAGCATATTTCTCATGCATCAGTTCCAACACCTGATCGGTCACAACCAGACGCACTTCAATCCCGCCCTCAATTAACTGCTTGAAGATCTCCGGATAATCAGGATACAGAATCGGAGAAACTCCCTTTATAACGCTGCATCCCTCAAGTAAGCTCACGAAGTTCTCGTGTGTCACAAAGGGGTTCGCGGAGGTATCGTCTACAATGCACGAGTTGTTTAATGATCCGATACTTGCAAAGAATAACTCTGGGATATCATGTGACTCGTGGTTTAGCCAAAACAGTTTTTACAGTTCCAATGTTCTTATGAAATCGATCAACTTGAGCGTAACAAGTTTTCCCAGTGGCGTTATTCCATAACATCTATTATCCTGATATGAGATCTTTGGACTTCAACTCTGCAATCACCGGCATGATAGTGGACGTCCGATAACCAAACTCGCTTCTCAATTGATCCACCGTCATCTCTTTCATTCAGACTGATCAGCAGTTTGACGCGTACGCTAGACGTGGCAAAAAATTTTAGTTCATTCTTAACTGCATCGTAGGACTCGATTCCCGCAACCATGTAAATACCAATGTGATTATCACTATTAAAAGGTTTATCGGTGAAAAATTATCCGCACTGAAAAACGTATCACAATAGTCTGAAAAACGAGTTGATGCTGATGTATAACAGCCCCATGATGATCCACTCTCCGTCCACCATGATATCCAGCGAAAACCCTTTACGATTTTTTTGTTCGCAGAAATGTAAAATACATACATATCCATATACTATACTAATAATTAAAATAATGTAATACTTACTAAAAAAATTAAACGTTAACACCAAACATATCGCAAGAATGGACTGGATGACCAATAAAAACTGGAATCGTTTTTACATGATTCTCTGCATCGCCTTTCACATCTCTGACATCGAATAAGATAGTATTTACAAAACTTTTAATAAAGAAAAAAAAGAATATATATAATAGCATGGCAAAATTCCAACTAAACCATGTTGCTGGAAGAAACGTTACCATAATCGTCCAGCTGAGGTAACTACTCAGGTACCTAAACCACTATCGGGGGACTTCACTGTGTAGGAACTACCGGGACATGGGGCGTACTGTAGCCAAACAGGGAATTTAACCGCAGAGTGCGCAGAGGGGCGCGGAGGAGGAATAACGGGCTAACCGCTCTGCGTTTCTCTGCGCCCTCCGCGGTTATTTTTCTTGCCAGAAAGTACAGAATCGCAATCGAGCGACCAATCAACATACCTGAGTAGTTACCAGCTGAGAGCAACAAGAAGACTCTTTACAATGAATACATCCTTTAAGCGGGGGATGCCAAATACTGAAAATATACTTGCGCTGTAGATGATTCCAGTCACTAGCGGGACGAGTAATATACACGAAGCAAAGATACTTTCGAACCAGCCCAGCAACAACGCTGTTAAGTACGAGGCAACGGCAAGGGTTGTTAAAAACTTTTCATTGCCCTGTACATATTTAGATCGTACTGGGTTGTTCACAGCGTCTTCTTCTATCAGTTAATTTGTTGAGGCTGTATGTACCATACGTCACAAGAAAGGCCGCAAAAAGCAGGTTTATTTTTGGTGTTATTCCAAAAAATAGGAACGAAAAATACAGTTTCAACAAACCACATATAGATATGAACAACGAACTCACCATCAAGAACGATACGATGTCATCGATTCTTGGAAGATATGCTCTTCCACTCTTGCTGATTGTAACGGTCCCCACCAGTTGTCTACCTCACAGTTGATTGGCGTCAACTATATTTATATTTTTATTATGTGAATCGCGTCACATTCCATGATCACAACCTGTATAACCTGCCAGCCCAGACCACCTTGAGAGCGATATCCTCCGGATTCCCGTCCACATCCACCCTCTTCTCAACAACTGGAATCTTCACGTCCGCAAGCATCTTCCTTGTGAGTGAAAGATCGCCGCCAGCGATGATCATCTCGACCCGGTCGTCCATCAGCCCCATGAGTTTCTCCTGCACCTTCTTTATGTGATACAGAACATCCTGATCCCGACCGCGCTCGAATCTCCGCTGGCTCCACCCGCCTTTGGTATGCTTTGCCTGAACTCCGGTACGCACGATCTCGGCGCAGACCTCATAGTCTCCGCCGTCGCCCCTGTCTCCGTCCCTGCCGCCACCACGCACGATTCCAACGACGGTGCGCCCCGCATGTGCATACAGAGCGCAGACAGTCGAGTTATGTGCCAGCATCCCCTCAAGCGGAGTCAGATCAAACGCGTCAGCAGTCACCCAGTCCGAGCTCTCGATCACAAATGGGGGCACGACTGCTATCGAAATGCAATGATCCTCGTCATAGAACAACACCTTTCCATTGTACGATCTGATCTGATCGAAGAGATGTATGCAATCCGCATCGATCGTGTCCCCAAACTCGAAATCGGATGTTCTTGCATTCGTGTTGAGGTAGATCGAGTGAAAGGTTCCGGGCTTCGACCGCATCGAACCCAATCCAAACACAATATTCGTAAGCATGCTTCTGTTTAACAGGTACGTGCCGCTAAACGTTATATTTTTGGATGATTCATCCCTGAGTACCGTAAGTTCGTTTTCGAGCGTTGTTATTCTCTGATGAGCGCGATTCAGCACTTCTTCGACTTCCTGTTTCCTTGCGATTGCGGTTTTTGTTTTCTCCCCCTTCTTATCCACTCTCGTCTTTAATTTCTGATTCTCTGCACGCAGTTCCCCGATCTGCTGCTCCAGTTCACTGATCCGGGCTTTATATTTTTTATTTCCGAATAAGTCGAAGGATTGTATCATCATTGATCTATTAATATTTGGTAGCATATAAGGTATGTGTGATGTGGTTTGGGAGCCAGAACCCGGCATTCGGTGTATGGTATGCCAGACGACTGACTATGGATCCTAAATAAAATCTATACAGTTATTGGGAAAAATGGCATATATGTTAGCTGCACACCTCACCGCGGTGATGTGCCAATGAGTAAACAACCAGTACTGAAAAGATTCTCGCCATACGTGGTTGCGGCGACGCTTCTGGTCGCAGTGATCGCTGCATCGCTGCTCGGCTCGGGTTGCATCGGAGATGACGATGACGGCGCTCAACAATCGATGAAACTACAGATCGCAGGATCAACAACGGTTCTCCCGATAGCAGAGGAGTGTGCCCGCGTATTCATGGAGGGGCGCCCGGGCGATAGGGTCTTTGTCTCTGGCGGCGGCTCCTCGCACGGCGTGAAGGCTGTCACAGACGGTACGATGGACATCGGAACCGCATCCCGTGATCTCACGGATTCTGAGACGGGGGCGCACCCGGACCTTGCGCCACACGCTATCGCAAGGGACGGGATTGCGATCGTGGTGCATCCGGAAAATCCGGTCGATGGTCTCACGATTGCGCAACTTTAGGGCATCTACACCGGCGAGATCACGAACTGGAAGGATATCGGTGGTGAAGATTCAGAGATTGCAGAGGAATTAAGCGAGGGTATCATAAGGGGCATAGTCAAATTTTTCAACTGCAGTGAAGACTCCGGTATCATGGTGGTCTCCAGAGAGGAGGGGTCCGGAACAAGGGGTTACTTTGAGGATGCAGTCATGAAATCCACCGGAAAAGAGATTACAGATCATGGGCACTGTTCAAAAATCCAGTGATAGCCAAACATTTTACCATAGTATCTCATCACTTTCATCATATTGGAGCTGACAAAACTATTCCATGTGGATTTCATACCAGATTTTTACCACAATCTGCACAC
>JAYEFK010000158.1:0-5059 GCA_034658575.1 Methanobacteriota archaeon | reverse complement strand
CATGTTAATCAATTTCACGACCTACAAAGCAGAATACGCTGGTGGGACTGTAGAACTGGTTAATCCGAGAAACACATCAAAACAATGTTCGGTCTGCGGCAACACTCAACCGATGCCGCTATCACAAAGGACATACCGGTGTTCGGAATGTGGGGCTGTCATGGATCGAGATCATAACGCTGCAATCAACATCTTAAATAAGCATGTAGGCACGGACTGTGTCGAATTAACGCCTGTGGAGAGTTTAGCATGAGCGGCTCGTCGAAGCAGGAAGCCCCGTTGCTTGCAGCTGGGAGGAAGTCACACCAAATAACACCATCTAATCTCAAAAGGTGATGTGATGATTGTAGAAGTACTATGCGTTGCGCTTGTGCTGTTAATTGCGGCATCCGCACTACCGGGCAGGTACCGGCGGTACCGTTTTCTCATAGGAGCCGCGGGCTGGTTCTTCTTTGCGGTGCACTGGGCGCTCCAGCCGATCCACTACATCGAGATCAACGACTACGTCAATGTCGTGCTGGTGCTTGCGGTATCGATCTTCTGCCTGATCATATCACACGCAATGCTTCGGAACTACGTGCATTACGAGGATGCAGAGAGCACGCTTCTGACAATAACAACCGCAGCAGCGCTCGGAGGTCTATTTTACTACCCGTTTGCCGAGATTGAGATTCTCAACACATTCCTGATCTCATCCTCTGCAAATCAGGCTGTTTATATCCTGCATCTGTTAAATATACCTGCACAACTGATATACTGGAACCAGATCGAACTGAATGAACATCATGTCAGGATTATTCTTGCATGTACTGCTATCGAGAGCATCGCGATCTTTATGGGGCTAATCTTCTGCGTGCGTGCATCTGCAAAAAGAACCCTGATCGCATTCGTAGCTTCGGTTCCTGTGATTTACCTGCTGAATCTGGTCAGGAATGTCTTTGTCGTAGTTGCTACCGGATATGACTGGTTTGGCGAACATACTTTGCAGATTGCGGGTAGTATATGGGTTCTTGATAGTTTTGATATTGCGCATAATTATATCGCAAAGCTCGGCTCCGGGATCGCGCTTTTTGTGATCGCTTATGTTGTGATGCAGTCGCTTCCGGAGCTTCTGGACGTGATCGACCGGATGATCAGACTCCTGCGTACGTACGTAAAGGGTGAACGGGAGGATACATGAGGATCTGGATTGCGAAGGGCTCTATCTGGTGGATTCTCACTGTATGGGCTTGCGCATTGATATCGTCGGTGGCTGCCATCTATGATCACGGATTTCGCATTGTGGCATCCTGTTTTATTTTACTAACGATATTATTCCTTGCCTTTTTCCGGGACCCGACCCGTGCACCGGATCCAGCAGAGGTCTCTGACAGGCCTGTGATGCTATCGCCTGCCGATGGCAGGGTCATGGCAGCCGGGAATGGCGAGGTGCATATCTTCATGAATTTCAATAATGTGCATGTCAACCGGACCCCGATCTCCGGGCGGATCAAGTCCACCAAGTATATAAAGGGAAGCCGCATCCCGGCTTTCATGAAAGGCTCGGTTAGAAACGAGCGCAATTTGGTTGTTATCGAAAATGATAATGTTGAATGCACCGTTACGCAGATTGCAGGTACAATAACACGCAGAATCGTGTCATACATCAAGGAAGGGGATTTTGTGACACGGGGAGATCGCATCGGCATGATACGGTTCGGTTCGAGGGTGGACATGACCATCCCCCCGGGCTTTGAACCGGTCGTACAGCGGGGGGACAAGGTATATGCCGGCAAAACCGTAATCGCTAATGCGGTGCCGACATTCCCAAGATCGAGCATCGACACCTTCGGTGTTATCGAAGATCCGGAACACGAGAAACATCAGGAATCAGATGATGAATAGTAGCAGTAGCGAACACGAAGCCGGAATCATCCAGTTGATCCGACTGCCAGACCTGATCACGATCTTAAACATATTGTTTGGGTTCACAGCCATCCTTCTTGTGTTAAACGGCTACGTTTATGACGCCATCATCCTCATCCTTGCAGCTGCGCTTGCAGACGGTGTGGACGGCGCTGTTGCAAGACGCTTCGAGTCCGGTGTCTTCGGCGAGCATCTCGACTCATTTGCAGACATCATCTCCTTCGGCGTGGCTCCCGCTGTCATCTATTATGCGATTGCCAGCGATTACCAACACGCCGTCGTATGCGCAGTATCTGCCGCATACTTAATCTGCGGGACGCTTCGGCTTGTCAGATTTGGTATAATCGATATCCCTGTGTTTCGCGGTCTTCCGATCACGGCAGCAGGCACGTTCGCTGTGCTCTCGCTATACATAGTCGATTCGCAGTATCTGCCGATCGCGGCGACCTGTATCTTTGCCATGCTATCGGTGCTGATGATCAGCAGCGTACAGTATCCGAAGGTCAGGTCGATGGGGATACTGATGCTGCTCGCTGCGGTCTTTATCTTCACAATAGCTGCACATTATGCAGTGTTCTGTGGATCGGGTAACTGGTTTGCATGGGTTTTATTCGTTCTGGTCGGAATTTATATGATATGCCCGTTTATAGGGTGCAGCCGCATCTTTGAATAGAGACCCCGTATAAACTATTTCAAATACGGCTTTCAAGAGCATTTTGGGGCATTTTGGTTTCGTGTGTTTGTGGTTTCGGGACGGCACACAAAGCTGCCTCGACCGATACATTAAAGTACAACCCTGCCAGTATAACATAACTCATTCGTAGCAGACCGAAGAGTCGATACGACTACGATGGTGGATTCATGAACGAACAAACAATAAACGCTGTTAACACGATACTGGATGATTCTCCGTCCAGGAATTTCACGGAAAGTATGGATCTGGCGATTAATCTGAAGAATCTTGATCTGAGCCAGCCGCGGTTCCGTGTGGACGAGGAGATCACACTCCCGCACGGGCTTGGAAGACCGATCGCGGTTGCAGTCTTCGCACGCGGAGAGACCGCACTACTGGCGAAGGGTGCGGGCGCGGACCTGATCATCGATCCTGAAACGATTGAGGATTATGGCGATGATAAGAACAAGGCAAGGGACCTCGCTGAAAGCTACGACTTCTTCATTGCAGAGGTCGCATACATGCCAGCAATCGGAAAGATTCTCGGAAAGATTCTCGGTCCGAGGGGCAAGATGCCTGAGCCGCTGACGCCTGACAAGAACATCGCCCAGATCATCCACAAAACCCGGAGCAGCATAAAACTCAGGTCAAAGGATCGGATGACTTTCCACGCCCCTATCGGGCGGCGGGATATGCCGGCAGAGGAGGTCGCAGAGAACATCGAAGCCATAGTCACCAGACTCGAACAGGTGCTGGAAAAGGGCGTGCAGAACATCAAATCCATCTATGTGACCACAACGATGGGCAAATCAGCGAGGGTGAGGTGATTGTGATGGCGGATGCAGCGACAGAACACCGCACAGCACACGTTCCGCAGTGGAAGATCGATGAGATCGAGAGCATCAAGCAGTTGATCAGCAGATACTCGATCGTCGGGGTTGCCGGAATTCGCGACATACCGGCAAAGCAACTGCAAGGGATGCGACGCAACCTGAAGGATGTTGTAAAGATACGCATTTACAGAAATAACCTCATACACCGTGCTCTCGATGAGTTGGGCAGCGATCTAAGTCCGATAGGATCGTCTGTCGGCGATCAGACCGCGCTCGTTTTCACGGATTTAAACCCTTTCAAACTCTTCAATTTGCTCAAGTCCAGTAAAACAGAGGCTCCGATTAAGGCAGGTGCTATTGCACCAGCCGATATCACAGTCGAGGGGGGTCCAACCTCCTTTGCACCAGGACCGATCGTTGGCGATCTGCAGAATGCGGGCATACCAGCCAGAATCGATAAAGGGAAGGTCGTGATCCGCGAGACTAAAGTTGTTGCGCACGAAGGCGAGGCAGTATCGCGTGCGCTCTCTGAGATGCTCACACGGCTCGAGATATACCCGATGACTGTTGGTTTCGATCTCCGTTCAGTCTATGATAACGGCATGATTCTGGAGGCAGATGTACTGGATATCGATGAGGCGAAGTACGCATCCGATATCGCAACAGCGACAACTGGCGCATTCAATCTCGCGATCGTCCTTGCATACCCAACCCCGGTAACGGTTTCGACACTGCTTGTAAAGGCGGCTTCTGATGCGAGAAACCTCGGCGTAAACTCTGCTATACCAGAACCTGCTATCATCGATCTGCTGCTATCAAAGGCGCAGTCGAGTGCGATGGCGCTTGCAGTAAGTATAACAGATCCAGAGGCGCTTGGAGAGTCGCTTCAAGAGCTGCTCATGGTAGGAGCAGAGGCGGCGGCAGGAGCAGGAGAAGGGACGGAAGAGGCGGTTTCTGCAACAGAGGCGGAGACTGAAGAGAAAGCGGCAGAGGAAAACGTGGAAGAAGAGGGAGAAGAGAAAGAAGAGGAAGCGGCAGAAGGGCTTGGTCTTCTTTTCGGATAAGATAATACGAAACAAGAGGTGTAATAAATATGGAATATATATATGCAGCATTGATGATGAACAGCGCTGGAAAAGAGATAACTGAAGAAGGAATCACCAGCATACTCGGTGCAGCCGGCATCGACGTGGACGCTTCGAGAGCAAAGGCACTTGTCGCAGCACTCGAGAATGTAGATATCGAGAGTGCGATTGCGCAGGCAGCAGTGGCACCGGTTGCAGCAGCAGCAGGTGGAGCGGCTCCTGCAGCATCAGCGGCTGCCGAAGCAGCGCCGGTTGTCGAAGAAGCAGAAGAAGAGAAGAAGGAAGAAGAAGAAGAGTCCGGCATGGCAGGACTTGGCGCACTGTTCGGATAACCATGTACGATCTGTTGCAGCGGCTATCAGACGCTCACGGGATCTCCGGATACGAGGGCGACGTTCGTGCGATTGTCCGACAGGAACTATCCTCGTACGGAGATGTTCGGGTGGACATGCCCGGAAACCTGATCGTTACGAAGAAGGGCACCTCCCCGAGCATCATGCTTGCTGCACATATCGATGAGATCGGGCTTGCTGTCAAGCATATCGATGAAAATGGGTTCTTGA
>JAYEFK010000157.1:0-5321 GCA_034658575.1 Methanobacteriota archaeon | reverse complement strand
TGGATGGAATCGAAGTGGGAGACGTAAAGGATTTCACTTTCACCCCGCTCTTGGATTACTGATTTATATATGTGGGCTGATGTGTATATCAAGGACTTGCACAGCCCTACACGATTCTGGGCAGCCCTGCATTATCCTTCCCCTCACTTTTTTTATTTTTTTAACAACTCCAGCCAGACCCCTGATCCGTAAGATTCATTGCTAATCCCGCCCGCAGTATCTATCAGACCGTATGTAAGCGACCCTGAAAGAACCATGATCGACCCATCCGGACTCCCGGAAAACCCAGGATGTTATCTCTTCAAAGATGCCGCGGATAACATAATCTATGTGGGGAAAGCAAAGAATCTCAAAAAACGCGTCCATAGTTACTTCCAGAGGCGCGAGCGCGACCCAAAGACAGAGGTCCTCGTAGAGAAAGCAGATTCTGTTGATTTCATCGTGACGGACAGCGAACTCGAGGCGCTGATCCTTGAAAACACCCTGATCAAGCGACACCAGCCGAGATACAATATCGATCTCAAGGATGCGAAGAGTTACGCATACATCCGGATCACGGACGAGGAATTTCCGCGTATCGGGATTGCACGTAGGTCGGACGGAAGCGGAAGTTTCTTTGGTCCGTTTGTCACTGCGAAGGAGCGTGACTATATCCTTTCAGTCGTAAAAAAGACATTTAAGCTGCGGTCATGTCGCAGACTCCCGAAACGGGCGTGTCTCAGGTACCATATCGGGTCGTGCAGCGCGCCGTGTATTGGAAAGATCAGCAGCGAGGAGTACCGCAAGCAGGTCTCCCGGGCGCAGTCGCATCTCCGCGGGAATACAAGCGATCTGATCAGGTCTCTATCGCAGGAGATGGCAGAAAAATCGATGGAACAGGAATTTGAGTGGGCGATGGAACTCAGGGACCAGATCGCTGCCATTGAGCACCTTTCCGAGCGTCAGTATGTGGATCGGCAGAAGAACTACGATGAGGACGTTATCAACTACGTGAAAAGCGATGGCAAGGTCTATCTCATGCTCTTCAACGTGTACAAGGGCATGCTCGCAGACAAGCAGGAGTTTGTATTCGATGTGCACGAGGAGGTGATCGACGAGTTCCTTGTGCAGTACTACTCAGAGCACTGCCCGCCGCCCGAACTGATCATGCCTTCGCAGGTAAGTGACGTAATCCCGGATTTCCTCTCCGAAAGGATCGGGCGGCGGGTCAGGATCACGATCCCCAAACAGGGTGAAAAGAAGAAGCTGCTCGATCTCGTCAGGAAAAATATCGAGATTTCATTCTTTGGCGGGCAGATCAAACTTGAGGCGCTGAAAGACCTTCTCGGGCTTCCCCGCGTCCCCGCGGTCATCGAGTGCTTCGACATCTCCCACCTATCAGGCACGTCGATGGTCGCGTCGATGGTTCAGTACAGGTCAGGAAATCCGGATAAACGAAATTACAGGCGGTTCAAGATCAGGACAGTCGAGAAGATCGATGATTTCGCTGCCATCGCCGAGGTCGTGCGGAGGCGGTACTCACGCCTGAAAAGGGAGGATGGTGAATTCCCGGATCTGGTAATCATCGATGGCGGGAAGGGGCAGCTCTCGGCAGCCCGCGGGGAGATTGAGAGGCTCGGGCTTAAGGTTCCAATCATCTCCATCGCCAAGCGAGAGGAGGAGATCTATGTGCCGGGTCTCACCCATCCCCTGCCTGCTGACAGGAAGGATAAGGCATCGCTCTTTGTTCAGGATATCCGGGATGAGGCGCACCGGTTCGCAGTCGCATACCACCGGCTGCTCAGGCGAAAAGCGGTGGTGTCATGATCTTTTGCGGTTTGCGGTGTGCCTTTTATAGCCATTGAAGCCGAACACCCCCCCACAACGTTCAAGACCGACCATGTTAGAACACTCAACCCACACCGGCTACCAGATCCACCTCGCAGATGACGTCTACGAACCGGCAGAGGACTCCTACCTCCTGATCGACGCCGCACGGGGCGAGATCGCGGGATCGAATCGGCGCTTGCGCATCATCGAGATCGGCACCGGATCAGGGATCGTGACCGCGGCTATGATGCGAGATACGCCGGAACACAGATACGTGGCAACCGATATCAGCCCCCACGCGGTAGCGTGTGCAAAGGCAAACCGGGTGCCTGTGATCCGTGCGGATCTCTTCAGCGGGATCAGGAGCAGATTTGATCTGATCGTATTCAATCCACCGTATCTCCCGACCGCACCGGACGAGCGTGTCGATGGCTGGCTCGATTACGCATGGAACGGCGGAGATGACGGGCGGGCGGTCATCGACCAGTTCCTCGGGCAGGCGCCAGCATTTCTCGCAGACCGCGGGAACGTCCTGCTCTTGCTCTCGTCGCTGACCGGCATCGAGACGGTGCGGGAGCGCATGGCGTCGGTGGGTCTTCTGGTGCGCGAGGTGGCAAGTGTGCGATGCCCGGGCGAGCGGCTCGTGGTGCTGCGTGGTTCGCTTTTGCCGAGTTTTTAATAATATGTAAAATATAATTTTATTGGATGACAATCATTGCTGTGGATCGCTATATTTTTGTGAGGTGGGTTAGACATATATACTTCAAGCAAGTGATAGAGTTCAAACATAAATTTAATGATGGCTAACCATGTCATGCGGTGGACGATCATGATAAGTGAAATGGACAAACAGATTATTACTCATTGTGCGGAAAAATACAAAGTTTCCTCCATTTATCTATTCGGGTCGTCATTATATAAGGGCGGTGAGCCTAACGATATTGACCTGGCAGTAGAAGGGATAAGACCTAACGTCTTTTTCAAATTTTATGGGGAGTTGATGAGAAAACTATCCAAACCTGTGGACCTTGTAGATTTATCTGGAAAATCATTATTTAATCAAATAATAGAGGAAAAAGGAGTTAAAATCTATGGATGAACTGCTTCGAGAGGTTCAGGCTGAAAAAGAATATGTTTTGGATACGTTTCAAGCATTAAATGAAGCATTGCAGCGAAAAGAGAAGACTGTTGTTGAGTTAGCTGCTATCGCCACATTTCTCCAAAATATGTACAATGGAATGGAGAATATACTTAAGAGAGTATTAAAATTTAAGAGAATATCCATTCCGGCATCAGCATCATGGCACAAAGATTTATTGGATTTATCAGTTAATAATCAAATAATTTCACTTGAACTTTCAAAGAGACTCGATGAATATCGTGCGTTCCGGCATTTCTCCATTCACGGATATGGGGTGCTGTTAGATAAAGAAAGATTAATGCCGCTTGCTGATGGTTTGCCGAATTTGTGGAAAGATTTTGAGTTTGAGATAGCTACATTCATGGAATCGTTTAACAGTCAACTACCCATCCATGACCCTCACGAGTTAAGGAAGGAGCCAGGAGAACATACGGTTGATTAGGCGGAATTAAAACAGTGCAGAAGTTAAAAGAGAGACCTACCAACACACCTACGAATGCTCCACTATTATATAGAGTTAAACTTTTGGATGAGACTTTTATTTGAAGAGCATATTGCATAATATCGCATAAAAAATTCGCTACGCTTCACCCAATATCCTTCAACAACTTCCGTCACACTCGAAACGATGAACAAGATGCAGGATATTGGGTGTTCGGAGCTATTTACTTTCAATTTCACTTTCACCCCGCTCATGCCAAACGGTTAATACTCCCCCCAAAAACAGATTGATCTGATTACCATGAACGAAATATCCATAGAAGAACTTCCGGGCGTCGGTCCTGCGACCGCTGAGAAACTGAAGGATGCGGGATTCAATTCAATCGAAGCGATTGCTGTTGCGTCGCCCTCAGAACTTGCAGCAACCGCGGAAATCGGGGAATCGACCGCTGTCAAGATCATCGCGGCAGCACGAACCTCTGCTGATGTCGGCGGATTCGAGACCGGAGATGCCATCCTCGAACGCAGAAAAGAGATCGGCAAACTCAAGCTCGGATGCACCGAGGTTGACAACATGATGGGCGGGGGATTTGAAACGCAGGCGATTACAGAGGTGTATGGCGAGTTTGGTTCCGGAAAGACGCAGATTGCGCATCAACTCGCAGTAAATGTGCAACTGCCGGTTGGTCTGGGTGGGCTATATGGATCTGTGATCCTCATCGACACAGAGAACACATTCCGACCTGACCGGATCAAAAGCATGGTGGAGGGTGCGTCGAAGAGATACGAAACCGAGTACGATCCCGAGGAATTCCTGAAAAACATCCATGTTGCCCGTGCATACAACTCCAACCACCAGGTCCTTCTCATGGACACTGCATCCGAACTTGCAGATTCGCTCCGGGATACTGATAAGCCGGTACGCCTCCTGATCGTCGATTCGCTGACAGCGCACTTCCGGGCAGAGTACGTCGGCAGGGGCACGCTTGCTGACCGGCAGCAGAAATTAAACAAGCATCTGCATGCGCTCATGCGATTTGGCGACCTGAACAATGCGATGGTCTTTATAACCAATCAGGTGATGTCAAAGCCGGATGCGTTCTTCGGCGATCCGACAAAGCCGATCGGCGGGCACATTCTCGGGCACACCTCGACATTCCGGCTATACCTGCGGAAATCGAAAGGTGACAAGCGGGTTGCGAAACTGGTCGACTCACCCAACCTGCCTGATGGCGAGGCACTATACACAGTGACACCAGAGGGGCTATTCGATATATGATAAAGGCGATTGCAATCGATATCGATGGCACGCTGACGCACAAGGACCGGAGCATCGACTGCCGCGCAGTTGCGTGCCTGCGGACGCTTGATATCCCGATCGTGCTTGCCACAGGTAACGTGCTCTGCTTTGCAAGGGCGGCAGCAAAACTGATCGGAACCGGCGGGCAGATCATCGCAGAGAATGGTGGCGTGGTCTCGCTTGGATACGATGGCAGGGAGTACTACGATGGCGATATCGATGCGTGTGAGCGCGCGTTTGATGCATTGACGGAACATCTCGGTGCGCACATCCATAAACTCGATTCAGAGTACAGGAAGACCGAGATAGCACTCCGGAGGAACTTTGATGCAGCAGATGCGCGGCAGATCGTTGGCGGGGGGATCGAGGTTGTGGATTCAGGATACGCTATCCATCTGAAGAGCAAACGCGTGGACAAAGGAACCGGACTCTTCCGGATAGCTGATCTCATGGGCATCGATGCAAGCGACTTTGCTGCCATCGGGGACTCTGAAAACGATATGCAACTGCTTGCCGCGGCTGGATTTGGGGTCGCGGTCGGAAATGCGCATCCATCGCTTAAAGGTGCTGCCGATCTCGTGACCGCGGCGGAGTATGGCGCAGGCGTTGTTGAGGCGGTCGAGTATCTGA
>JAYEFK010000156.1:0-5366 GCA_034658575.1 Methanobacteriota archaeon | reverse complement strand
CTTGAACAGATCGTTCCGCCAGAGGATGAGATATGAAATCCACAATCGACCAACTGATCATCAATTCCCCTTACAAAGAGCCAGAGAAATACTGGAGCTATGACCGCGAGACCCGCTCTTTCACTCTCAAAGCAGGCAGGCGACCGGCAGGGTATCTGATCGCATCTCCCGAATCAAAAGCATTCGATGACCCGGGTGAATTCATCCCGATACCGCTGGTCAACCAAATTCGCCCGCGTGTTAAAAAATGGCAGGATGCAGGATACCCGGGTGCCACCGGAATCACCCGACGGCTGCTTGCACACTGGCGCAATCAGGAGGAGCGGGAGCACAACCGTTTCTTCTTCTGTCAACTGGAAGCAATCGAAACACTGATCTGGCTCATTGAAGCGCCGGATGCAGAGAAAGTGGGCGTGGAGATCGCTTCGGACGGAGGACTCTTCAAACGGTTGTGCTCCAAGATGGCGACAGGAACAGGTAAGACTGTGGTCATGGCGATGTTAATCGCATGGCAGGTGTTAAACAAGGTAACCTACCCGCAGGATACGAGGTTCTCCAAACACATCTTCGTGGTGGCTCCCGGGCTTACGGTGAAGAGCCGTC
This sequence comes from Methanobacteriota archaeon, assembly GCA_034658575.1. GTDB lineage: Archaea > Halobacteriota > Methanosarcinia > Methanosarcinales > Methanogasteraceae > Methanogaster_A. Next base: position 4,763 of record JAYEFK010000156.1, on the reverse strand, counting down.
TTCAGGTGCTGGTTCCGTCATCGCCTGGAAATTATTACGATGAATTTGATATCGTTCCGCCGGGTCTCTCGGAGAAACTCAGGCAGGGCAAGGTTCTCATCCGCAACTGGCACGCCTTGAACTGGGAGACCGAAGAGCGGATCGCAAAGAAGAAAGGCGTTGATAAACGAGGCGCAAAGAGCAACGAGGCGTATGTCCGTGAAGTGCTGGGTGAGATAGCAAGCGCTCGCAACATTGTTGTGATCAACGATGAGGCGCACCACGCATGGCGCATACCCGCGGAATCAAAGGTCAAAGGAGTTGCGAAGGACGATATCGAGCAGGCAACGAAATGGATCGGTGGGCTTGACCGAATCCATGAAACCCGCAGCATCCTCGCCTGCTACGATTTTTCAGCGACCCCATACATCCCATCCGGGAAGACAACATCGGAAGAGGCTTTGTTCGGATGGATCATCAGCGATTTCGGACTCAACGACGCTATTGAATCCGGACTCGTCAAGACGCCTCGTGTTGTGATCCGCAACGACGGTGAATACGACAAAGACTACAAATCCCTATTTTATCATATCTACAATTATCCTGATGTCAAAGACGACCTCAACAGGAAGGTGGAAGAGTATGAAACCCTCCCTGATCTGGTAACCAATGGCTATTATCTTCTGGGAAAGGATTGGCTGGAAACAGCAGAAGCGTGGGGAAAAGCGGGCTTCAAAACCCCTCCGGTGATGATCACCGTTGCCAACCGGGTAGAGACCGCGGCACGGGTTCGGTATGCGTTTGAACATGGAAAGATTCGCATCGAGGAACTTTGCGTCCCGGATCGGATACTCCATATCGATTCAAAAGTACTTGAAAAAGCAGAATCAGAAGAAACCAACAGTCTCGGTTCAGGAGATTCGGGGGGTGTGGCACAGGAGGGGGCACCTGCCAGAAAACTCTCCAAAAAAGAACAGGGAGAACTTCTTCGTAAAACCGTTGATACCGTTGGTCAGGTAGGGCAACCAGGTGAACAGATTCAGAAAGTGATCTCGGTGGGGATGCTTTCCGAAGGCTGGGATGCAAAGACCGTCACTCACATTATGGGGCTCCGTGCTTTTTCCAGCCAGTTGTTATGTGAACAGGTTGTTGGAAGGGGGCTCCGCAGAACATCTTATGAGGTTGATCCGGGTACCAAGTTGTTCGATGCCGAGTATGTGAATATCTTTGGCGTGCCATTCACATTCCTGCCCCATGAATCGCAGGATGGTCCTCCCCCACCCCCGCCGACTCCGAAGACCAGGATCGAGCCAGTCACCGAAAAACAGCAATATGCGATACGGTGGCCCAACATCATCCGCATTGATCACGTCTATCGCCCACGATTGGAACTGGAGATGGACAACGTAAAACCATTGGAACTGGATGCGCATAAGACTGTAACACTGGTGGACATGGCTCCAACTATCGAAGGAAAACAAGACGTTACGAAAATTTCCGAGATCGATCTCAAAGATCTGGGCAGGAAGTGGGCGGTATCAAGAAACCCTGCTGATGTTGTTGATATTCTGGAAAGGGAAGTAGCAAAACCTGTAACTACACAGGTGTGTTGATTGGTCGCCCAATTACGATCCGGTAATTTATGGCAAGAAAAATAACCGCAGAGCACCGCGGGAGGGCGTAGGCATTTTTTACCATTCTCCGCGGTATCCGCGCCCTCCGCGGTCAAATTCCAGATTTGTGGGGCACTGCCCGAAAACCGTATACTTTATCTCATCTCAGTATCGAATAGTATCCCATCAAGAGGAGGAAACAACCGTGACCGATACACCCATCTCTGGCGCAAAAGCATTGATCAACTGCCTCAAGAATGAAGGGGTCGATACGATCTTCGGATATCCCGGAGGTGTGCTGCTTCCGCTGTACGACGAACTGTACGACTCGGATATCAACCACATCCTTGTGCGGCATGAACAGGCAGGAGCACATGCAGCAGACGGATACGCACGTGCGACCGGAAAGGTAGGAGTGTGCCTGGCAACGTCGGGACCGGGCGCAACCAATCTCGTCACAGGCATCGCAAACGCTTATATGGACTCGGTACCGATCGTTGCGATAACAGGACAGGTTCCAACGCCCATGATCGGAAACGATGCGTTTCAGGAGGCTGACATCACAGGGATCACGCTTCCCATCACTAAACACAATTATCTGGTAAGAGACGTAGAAGATCTCCCGTGGGTCGTCAAAGAAGCATTTTACATAGCGTCCACTGGAAGACCCGGTCCGGTTCTGATCGATCTTCCAAAAGACATCACGACCGATGAATTCGAGTTCACGTATCCGAAAAATACACACCTGCCCGGTTACCATCCGGATATCGGTATCGACAATGACGCGGTGAAACGTGCCGCATCGATGATCCTTGATTCCGAGCGCCCGGTCATCTATGCAGGTGGCGGCGTCATCATCTCGGATTCGTCGTCAGAGCTTCTCAGACTTGCAGAAACGATCCAGGCACCAGTGACAACGACTCTGCTTGGAATCGGATCATTCCCGCAGTCCAATCCGTTGTCGCTTCGAATGCTTGGCATGCACGGCACCAAATATGCTAATTACGCAGTGCAGGAGTCCGACCTACTGATCGCTATCGGCGCACGGTTCGATGACCGGGTTACCGGAAAGATCGATGCGTTCGCGCCATGCGCAAAGGTCATCCACATCGATGTCGATCCGGCTGAGATCGGGAAGAACGTGAGAGTCGATCTACCGGTCATCGGGGACGCTAAAACGATTCTGCAGTCGCTAAACTCCAACCTGAAGAAGATGCAACCCCGATCAGGGGCATGGCTCGGGAAGGTCGGTGCATGGAAGAAGGAGAACCCGCTGGGCTACGTTCAGAGTGACAAGGTGATCAAGCCGCAGTATGTGGTTCAGGAGATACACAGAGCCTGTCCTGATGCGATCATCGTTACCGAGGTCGGGCAGAACCAGATGTGGGCAGCCCAGTACTTCCAGTTCGAGAACCCCAGAACCTTCATCACGTCAGGAGGGCTTGGCACCATGGGCTACGGATTCCCTGCGGCAATAGGTGCAAAGGTCGGGTGCCCTGACAGGACCGTCATCGATATCGCTGGCGACGGCTCGTTCCAGATGACATCGCAGGAACTTGCGACCGTCGCCAAAAGCAACATCAAGGTGATCGTTGCAATACTTAACAACAGTTATCTCGGGATGGTGCGGCAGTGGCAGGAACTCTTCTTCGATGAGCGATACTCGTACACGGATATATCGCAGAGCGTCGATTTCGTGAAACTGGCAGAGGCATACAATCTTGTCGGAATCCGCGCAGAAAAGCCATCAGAGGTTCCATCTGCAATATCAGAGGCACTCTCGGCAGACCGGACCGTTGTCATCGATTTCGTGGTCGATCCGATGGAGAACGTGTTCCCGATGGTCCCGGCTGGTGCTGCGATCAATGAGATCCTCGAACCGGGGGCGGTTGCATGAGACATACGCTTGCAGTGCTTGTCGAGAACAAGCCAGGCGTGCTTGCGCGTGTTTCAGGACTCTTCAGCAGGCGTGGGTACAACATCGAGAGTCTCGCTGTCGGCATGACCGAGAATCCTGAGATATCGAGGATGACGATCGTTGTGGAAGGCGATGATCAGGTACTTCTACAGGTGATGAGCCAGCTTTCCAAACTGGTCGACGTGATCTCGGTATCCGATCTTCCGTCATCCGAATCGGTTGACCGGGGACTTGCGCTCCTTAAGGTTGCTGCCGATACAGGCACGAGAGCTGAGATCATGCAGATCGCAAGCATATTCCGTGCAAAGATCATCGATATCGGTGCAGAGACACTGGTGATCGAGGTTACAGGCGATACAGGAAAGATCAGGGCGATTGAGAATATGCTTGGTAGGTTCGGGATCAAAGAAGTCGTCAGGACCGGAAGAGTAGCACTTCATAGGGGAACAAAAACAGTTGGAGGAGAATACAGATGATTGTAAATTTCAGAGTAACACAAGTAGAATCTAAGATATATGTGGATCCGGAAGAGGTCAGAAGGCAGAAGAACGTCAACATCAACTACGACATTAATCTGAAGAATACGGCACTCGTGCCAAACCAGACGCCGTTCGGAGAAAAAACGGTTTTGAGGGTTGAATACGCATTCTCAATCAATTATTTGAGCCCGAATGTCGGGCACATCAGGTTTGAGGGGCATTCTGACTATTATTCCGACGAAGACGATCTGAATCAGATAAAAAGCGACTGGGATGCGGGGAAAGCCCCGTCCAATGTCCAGAACCAGATCGCAAACACGATGGTCTCCAACCTTGCCCCGCTCGCGGTCACGCTCTCGTCAAAGCTCGGGCTTCCGCCCGCGATGCCGCTTCCAGCGATCAATTTCCAGCAGAAGAAGGCAGGGAAACCAGAGCCGGTGCAGACGATGTATCACGGGTGAGCTCAGGTGTTTGAGTTCAGGATGGCGGAGTTATGCAACATACCGATACTAAAATAGATTTTGCATATAAAAGCTATAATAATTGACCTAACAATAACGAATGACATAAAAGTGCCTGTTGGAAACGTGCACATCTCTGAAGGGCGGGGGTATAATTAGCGGGAAGGATTGGTAGGATGGCAAAGAATGACCATAAAACTCAAGAAGAGCCTCTTCGAGAGCAACTGTGGAAAGCGGCGGATAAACTCAGGAAGAATATTGACGCTGCCGAGTACAAACATATAGTCCTGGGTCTGATTTTCCTGAAATATAT
>JAYEFK010000155.1:0-5470 GCA_034658575.1 Methanobacteriota archaeon | reverse complement strand
ATAGTATTCTTTACCAGATCGTACGTTATATCATCGAGATTGTCATAAATCTGTACTTGCTCAATAAGCTGTGGGTTTTAGGATTTTAACCACAAGATTACACAGATCTCCACGAGATTTCTGTGTTAATCTCGTGTAATCTCGTGGTTTTATGCGGATTTCCACACGATATTGAGCATGTTCATAAATCTTGTCCATAAATCGATACACCTCCCCCCGGTGTTTCAATTCAGTAGAATCCTTTAGAATGGAGTGTTTCAGTATAACTTCGACCAGTTTACGTTTGCTTTCAGGAAATATCGTCATGAGGATGATTATATTTCTCAATACCCGGGCTACCCGGTCATCTCCTGTGTGCTTTTCCAGCACTCTGGTTAAGCCGATAGAGTCTGCGATCTTTTCGAGGATTATCTCTCCGCTGTAGCTGATTTCTCACTCGTCGATGAGCGGTTTAACCTGAAGTTCGGTTAAGATCTTTACAGCATCTGTAGCAGGTCCTAAATAGATGTAATCTGATATTATCTTATTATCTTCCCTCTTATTTTTTTTCAGGGAGACGCAAGTCTTTGTTTTCCTCTGTATTTCTTGTATACCTACACTGCTTTGAATCGGTAAGATTGGTCACGGTGAAAATAGTAGCGAGCGAAGTTACGTTTCTGCACAAAAATGGGTCGGTGGGCGAGAATTAGGTGGAAATTTGAAGGAATGGATCTAATGCTATTGATTTTTGGAGAAGTGGGGATTGTTAAACTTCAGTTATGACGAGTTTTTCCCCAACACTAAAATCATCCCTCATCTTCGAGGGGATCACTATCTGCCCTTTTGAACTGAGTTTCGTCATTGCGACATCGATCACCATGTAAGATCGATCTTCACGACATGGTTTCCCACTCAGGAAAAAGAGACTGTTCAGAGGATTCCTCCTCCAAACAGAAGTCCGGTTCCAAACATCGCGGCGAATAGTATCGCGATGATGTTGACCACCTTGATGAGCGGATTTAGCGCAGGTCCTGACGTGTCCTTGAACGGATCGCCGACCGTATCACCAACGACCGCTGCCTTGTGAGCCTCAGAGCCTTTGCCGCCGTGCGCACCGTCCTCGATTAACTTCTTGGCATTATCCCATGCAGCGCCGCTGTTTGCCATAAATAGCGCCATCAAAAGCCCGACAACGATGATCCCGATCAGAAACCCACCGAGCGCAACCTTTCCGAGCAAGATCCCGACGATTAACGGAACACCGATTGCAAGGATTCCCGGGATCACCATCGACTTGATCGCTGCTTTTGTCACAATATCGACCGCTTTCCCGTACTCCGGCTTCGTCGTCCCTTCCATGATTCCGGGGATCTCCCGAAACTGCCTTCTTACCTCTTCCACGATCTTAAAAGCGGCTTTCCCGACCGCATTCATCGTAACTGCGCTGAACAGGAATGGAAGGAGTCCTCCGATGAAGAGCCCGACTAAAACCACCGGATTATCAAGACCGAGTTCGCCGATATCAAGTCCTACCTTGTGCCTGTAATCAGCGAAGAGCGCCAGCGCGCCAAGAGCGGCTGATCCGATCGCATACCCTTTCGTCACCGCCTTCGTGGTGTTTCCGACGGCATCGAGTTCATCGGTCACGTCTCTCGTGCTCGATGGAAGCGAAGCCATCTCTGCGATACCTCCTGCGTTGTCTGTGATCGGTCCGTATGAATCGAGAGCCACGATGACCCCTGTCGTGGAGAGCATCGCAGCCGCAGCTATCGCAATGCCGTACACGCCGATCGCAGGATCTGCAAGCCCGCCAACCACGGCAAACGCTGCCAGTATGCCTGCGCAGATCACGATAACGGGCATCGCTGTACTTTCGAGACCAATAGCGAGCCCTGAGATGATATTTGTGCCTGCACCGGTCTCGGCTGCGCGTGCGACCGCCTTCACGGGTCTGAAATTGAGTGCTGTGTAATACTCGGTGATGATCACGATCAGCACCATGATCACGATCCCGACGATCGACGCATACCAGAATCTGATGTCGCCCATCATCCACTCGGTAACGAAATAAAACGCCACCAGACAGATCAGTGCCGCTGCCGCCACACCCTTGTAAAGGGCGCGCATGATCTTCTTGCTCTTGTCGAGTCTGACGCAGAATATAGCGATTATCGATGCGAGAATCGCGACCGCTCCGAGAATCAGCGGATACGTGACCGCATTCGGATATTGTGCGACCACAATCGCGCCAAGCAGCATTGCAGCAAGCGATGTGACTACATAGGTCTCGAAGAGATCCGCGCCCATGCCAGCGCAGTCCCCGACGTTATCCCCGACGTTATCCGCAATCACAGCCGCGTTTCTGGGGTCATCCTCCGGAATTCCCGCCTCCACCTTACCGACGAGATCAGCGCCGACATCAGCGGCTTTCGTGTAGATCCCGCCTCCGACCCTCGCAAAGAGACTGATCAGACTCGCGCCAAAGGCAAAGCCGACGATCAGATCAACGTCTGCCGGCTCTCCGCCGTACAGTATGTAAAACCCGCTTGTGCCGAGCAGCGCAAGACCGACCACGGCAAGCCCTGTCACCGCGCCGCCCCTGAATGCAATCGAGAGTGCCTTTTCAAGACCGTCCTTCGCAGCGTTTGCGGTTCTCACATTCGCGCGAACCGAGACGTTCATGCCGATGTATCCTGCCAGCGCGGATGCTACTGCGCCGACAAGGAATCCGAAAGCGATCTTTGACCCATCATCGAGCAGGGTATACATCAGGGCGGCAAGTATGATCGCAACAATTGCAACCGTTCTGTACTGGCGGTTCAGATACGCCATCGCACCCTCCTGTATCGCCGCTGCGATCTCCTGCATCTCTTTTGTACCGGTCGGTTGTTTCAAAACGAGATACGCAAACACGCCCGCAAACGCAAGACTGATAATGCCTGCCACGGGCGCAAGATATAATGTGTTGTCCATTTCTAACTATCTCTCCTGTTTGTATTTTATTATTGGGTGAATGTCATGCAATATGAATGTGTCGATCTCACAGTATAGGGATTGTAAATTTATTGGGCGTTATGTCACGACTCCGATTGTTCCGGACATTCAAACCCGAGGCATCAGATAAGAGACCCGAATCAACATTGTTGAAACAACGCCAGCACTCAATAACTTTACAACCGCCAAAAAGGCATTAATACTTGTTAAACGCAATACCACTAAGACGAAGGTAGGCGGTTAAATATGAAACAAGAAAAGATCACTCTTTCACAACTGGGAGGCTTTCTGTTTAAATCAGCTGATATCCTTCGTGGCAAGATGGATGCTTCGGAGTTCAAGGAATATATCTTTGGCATGTTGTTTATCAAGCGCATGTCAGATGAGTTTGATCTCAAGCGGGAAGAGATCAAAAAAGAATATGCTCATCTGGATCGTGAAACGGTTGACAAACTACTGGAGGATAAAACCTCTTATGGCGACACTTTCTTCGTGCCCCCGCGTGCTCGCTGGCACGAGTCCTGGGTCGATGAAAACGGGCAGGCGGTGCCGCCACTCAAGCACCTCAAGCACGACATTGGCAATATGCTAAACAAGGCGATAGCTGCCATTGAAGAGGATAACGACGCTCTCGATGGGGTGCTCAAGAACAATATTGATTTCAATGCGGTCAAGGGCAAGTCAAAAATCTCTGATCAGAAATGGAAAGACCTGCTCGACCATTTTAACGACCCGCGCTTTGTACTGATCAACGACAACTTTGAGTTCCCGGATCTCTTAGGGGCAGCTTATGAATATCTGATTAAGTTCTTCGCTGACAGCGCTGGCAAAAAGGGCGGCGAATTCTACACTCCTGGCGAGGTTGTGCGCTTGCTGGTTCAGCTTACAAAACCCGAGAGCGGCATGGAAGTGTATGATCCTACCATGGGCAGCGGCGGTTTTCTGATTCAGACCCACCAGTACGTCGAGGAGCAGGGACAGAATCCGAATGACCTCTTCTCGCTGGACAGGATTCCAACGGCACCACGTGGGCTATCTGTAACATGAACCTGATTCTCCACAATATCACCAGTTTCCAGATCGAAAACGACGACACGCTGGAGAACCCCCTGATTCTGAAAGATGGGACATATCGGAAGTTTGACCGGGTGCTTGCCAATCCGCCGTTCTCCCAGAATTACAGTAGGGCGAATATGAAGTTCCCCAGCCGCTTCAGGGAGTTCTGCCCGGAGTCCGGTAAGAAAGCAGACCTCATGTTTGTGCAGCACATGATCGCAAGCCTCAAACCCGGCGGCAAAATGGCTACCATTATGCCCCACGGCGTACTGTTCCGGGGCGGCAAGGAGAAACTGATCCGCGAGATTCTGATCAGCGCCGATGAAATTGAAGCCATCATCAGCCTACCGCCGGGACTATTTTACGGTACCGGCATACCCGCCTGCGTGATCGTGGCAAACAAGAACAAGCCTGATTCACTGAAGGACAAGGTGCTGTTCATCAATGCCGATCGCGAATACGCCGAAGGCAAGGCACAGAATAAGCTACGTCCCGAGGATATTGAAAAGATCGACTTCGTCTTTACCAACAAGCGGGAGATTCCAAAATATAGCCATCTTGTGAAGAAGGACGAGATTGTGGAGACCCACGACTACAACCTCAACATCCGCCGCTATGTGGATAACACCCCGGAGCCGGAACCAGAGGATGTGCAGGCACACCTGATCGGCGGCATCCCCGAGACCGAGGTCGCAGCTCTGGCTGCCGATTTTGCCCGCTTCGGCATACAGTCCGGCACGCTCTTTAAGTCCGGGCGCCCCGATTACCTCACATTCTGTTCAAAAATTGAGGCAAAGCCCGCCATCAAGTCCACCCTGGAAGCCGACCCCGCACTCCGGCAGACCATCACCGCACACCACGATGCTCTGGAAGCATGGTGGGCGGTTGCTCGTGATGACTTTGCCCGGCTTCGTGACGGCAAGAAGATGCCCGAGGTGCGGCATGAACTGCTGACCACACTGAAGGACAAGCTCATCCCCCTGGGTGTGCTTGATGAGTTCAAGAGTGCAGGCGTGTTTGTGAACTGGTGGCAGCAAATCCGTTATGACCTCAAGACCATCATCTCCACAGGCTGGCACCACAGCCTGATTCCCGATGACTACCTGATAGCTGAGTTCTTCCAGTCTGAAGCCGGCGAGATTGAAACGCTGGAAGGGCAGATCAGCGAGGCGCAGAGTGATCTGGCTGAGGTTGTGGAAACTGCGCAGGAAGTGGCAGCTTATGAACAGGATGAGGGCGAAAAAGTCTCTGCTGCTGTAATTAAGAAAGCCCTTAAGGCACTGATCGACGACCTCAAAGGTAGCACTTGCGACTCAGCCCGGAAGGAGCTTGCAAACCTGCAAGCGCAGGACAGGGTGATTAAGACCATCGAAAAACGTATCAAAGACAGCAAGGCAACGCTGAAAACCAAAACCGATGAACTGGAACACAAGTTGCAGCT
>JAYEFK010000154.1:0-5533 GCA_034658575.1 Methanobacteriota archaeon | reverse complement strand
TAGATGTCAGGTCTCGGCGTCTTGCCGCTTGCTATGGCAAACTCGGGATAGCACCGGTCGCAGAGCACTCGCCAGTTGATCGCAGCAACGACCGAACTACCTGGAACGAGTCTTGCGAATATGAAACTTGGCGGAATCTCAAGACGCGATGCGACCTCTTTAAAGAAGAAAAGCATCTGCTCCTCGAAGACCTCGATATCATCCAGTTCGAGTCCACGAACATTTACTGTGATGCCACTGCATCCACACGGCAGCGCAAAGACATCCAGTTCTGTGACCATGACCGCTCTTGCAAGCATCTTTCTCAGGTTATTTTCGATATCGCTTCTTATCTGCAGGATTTCTTTCGTGATCATGCGCTCACCTCTGTAATACCTGCCATCTCGCTCCATAGAACCAGCTCTTCATTCTCTGTGCCGCCGCCTGCGTACACCTTGACCGCCCGATCTGTCAGTTCCCTGCAGAACCCGCAGTTTGCGCAGATGGTCGGGCAGTTCTTCCAGTGATCGATCGCGCCATCAAAGTCCCGGTTTGAGATGTAGTACAGATCTTTGAGTGCCTTTGGGCAGTCGAGCAGATCCATCAGGTTGCCATCGTACGACTCGGCTGTATACGCGCTGACGCAGTTTAAGATCCAGTTGACGTAATGGGTTCTGCCGCCGATCTTGAAGACGTCGGTGATATCCGCATACTCCTTGATGTCCTCCGGTCTGATCCATGGCGAGATCGTGATCAGTTTCGGATCCTTGATCCGGAGCATTATACATCTGTCGTAATAATAATCGTCGAGCACATTCGGACGTGGTTGCGGACCGAAGGCGTGAGAGAAGAAGTTGAAGTGCGCATACCGAAACGGGCACTGGTACAGGCAGCCCTCGTTTACGAGCAGTTTTATTTCGCAGTCCACAGCATCCCGGATCGCGTGAAGGACGTCGAAGTGCCGGTGCACATCAGGATCGACCACGATCGAGTGCGCGCCAAGATCCTCGTAGAACTCGGCTTTCTCTGGCGAATCCACAAACGACAAGACCGATACGACCGGCAGCATCTCAAAATCCCTTGCGATGATCTCGACAAGATACGGATCCGCAACAACGATGGTATCGACTCCGCAACTATCGAGCTGCCCGAGATACCAGTGGATGAGGTTAAAGCCCTCCGGCGTCAGTTGGCGTCCACCCAGGCACGAACTGTTGAGCACGATCTCCACATTCACACCATTCTTGTGTGCATACGCGGTCTGCTCCCTAATATCCTCGATCTCCGGAGAACTGAGATTGCTCCTGCCGGTGCCCACGTAATCGGGCGAGCCTGCCATGAATATCGAATAGATGTCCTTGCCTGCCTCCGATATCAGTTCCTTGAGTCCATCGAAATGTCCCGGATGCGGTACGTATAGTCTCTTTTTCATTGTCCCGCGCTGTCTGTGGTTTCCGGTGTATTAAAAATTTGCCGGCGTTTCCGGGTACCCCCTGAGACTTGACATCCACTGGCAGACGAACCCTTAAGAATATAACCGACAATATATTCACATATTCACGACGCGGAGGGTTTTCTATCAAACAGGAGATATGGATCGAGAAGTACAGACCAAAGAGACTGGCGGATGTGGTAGGGCAGGATAACGCAATCGGGCGGTTGATTTCGTACGTGCACACAAGGAATCTGCCGCATCTCATGTTCACAGGTCCACCCGGAGTCGGCAAGACCGCGGCTGCGGTATCCATAGCAAGGGAACTCTTCGGCGACACCTGGCACTCCAACTTCATTGAACTGAATGCCAGTGACGAACGCGGCATCGATGTGGTGCGCCACAAGATCAAGAACTTTGCACGAACATCGCCGGTCGGGGATGCTGAATTCAAGATCATCTTTTTAGACGAGGCAGATGCCCTGACAGGCGATGCCCAGTCTGCGCTTCGCAGAACGATGGAGCGGTACACCAGGACATGTCGGTTCATCCTGTCATGCAATTATTCATCGAGAATTATAGAACCAATTCAATCGAGATGTGCGGTCTACCGGTTCGGTCCGATCACGGACGAGGCGGTCGTTACGAGGGTTAAGTACATCGCTGACTGCGAACATCTCGATATCACGGACGACGGGATCGATGCGGTCAAATACGTGGCACGCGGTGACATGCGCAAGGCGATCAATGCACTGCAGGCTGCCGCAATGCTTAACACAACGATCGATCGCGATGCCATATATCAGATAACAGCTACCGCGCGCCCTGAGGAGATTAAAAAGCTCATACTGGATGCATACAACGGGGATTTTGCAGAATCCCGCAAAAAATTGGACGATTTGCTAACCAGGCAGGGACTATCCGGAGAGGATATTGTCGGGCAGATATACCGGGCTATATTCGATGTCGGAGAGATCCCCGATCGCAAAAAGGTTGATTTGATAGATAAAATTGGAGAAATGGATTTCAGAATCACAGAAGGTGCGAACGAGCGAATACAACTTGATGCGCTCCTTGCACGGTTTGTGCTATCTGGAGGAACTTACAATGATTGAGCTTGATAGAGTACCTACTGGAGTACCTGGATTTGATGAACTGTGTGAAGGCGGGTTAGTGCGGAATCGGACATACTTACTCTCCGGAGCATCCGGTACCGGAAAAACAAACCTTGCGTTCCAGTTCCTGTACAGCGGAGCCACGCAGTACGACGAACCTGGCATATTTATTGCAACCGAGGAACGCCCCAGTTACCTGCGGGAGAATCTGTTGAAATTCGGATGGGATATGCAGTCACTTGAGGATGAGGGTAAACTTGCGATCATCGATGCATGTTCCACAAAGATCGGGATTCCGTCGCAGGAACGATATGTGGATGTACGACCGTTCGATATGCGCGCACTCCTCGAGCAGGTCATCACGATACAGGATGAAATCGGCGCGAAACGCGCTGTGGTCGATTCGAGCACGTCCATCGGATTCAATCTCCAGGATCCTGCAAGGATCAGGATAGAACTGCTCAAACTGAGCACAACCCTCGAGATTCTCGGTCTGACATCGCTTATGACCTGCGAGATCGTTGATGACGACCTGTACAGCAGGTTTGGTGTCGAGAACTTCGTGACCGACGGCACGATCCTGCTGTATAACAAGCGGGAAGATAACATGCGCGTCCGCAGCATGGAGATATTCAAGATGCGCGGATCCGACCATAAGAAAGGCATCTACCCGTATGAGATCACATCGGGGGGAGTGGTCATCTATCCGCGCGAAGAGGTCTACTGAGGCATACCGGGACCAGGAGATGCGCCTTCACAACCTATTTCACCTCTGCCCATCGGAACCGATATTCCTCGCCGAGAATAGTTTCAGCGATCAGAGAGAAGCGCCGCTCACAGAGAACTACCTTAAAGAATTCGAGAATATCGGCGGTAATGCCGCTACCCGAAAGGGCAGGACGTTACGACTGGCAGAGCACGGCATTCCTATCGCTATCGCAGTTTACGTGCATTCGCAAGGCATCGATCACTGGCTCGTGCTCACGAACGTGATCTCAAAGGATGAGCGGTTTCCAAAAAGACTATCTGATATATTCGGAAGCGACAGCGAAGAGATCGAAATTAGGGCGTCCGATCTACGCGATGCAATGATCGAGTATTATTCCATCTTCCTTGTGAACCAGTGGCTATGCGAATCGTGCGCACGCGAAGATATGCCGTACCTCGATCTCGGCGTCTTTGTAGCGGTGCGCGAACTGTTAAACGGGAGCGTAGAGGGCGGATCGAACGATAAATCTGAAGAGCGAAACGAACGACTATCGCATCTCTTTCGCGAGATCGGGGGCAGGATCAAGCCGGACCTATCCGGCGCAGACGTACTCGAGATCTGCTGCGGGGATGGTAGCGCCACTGCTGCGCTACGCGATCTCGGATGTGACCCGATCTGCATCGACTATGACAAATGCGACATCTGTGACGGTCTTAAGAGCGGGCAACTCCGCGAGGAGCGGTCGATAGTCCTTGATGCCACAGAACTGTCATCGTTCTTCGGTCGGGAGTTTGACTGCGTGGCAGGGTTCATGATAGGTCCGATCCAGCCATTCAACGAGGATATGTGGGCATCGATCCTGCGCGAGTCTGTCAAGGTCGTGCGAACGGGCGGGATGCTGATCTTTACGTTTTATACTGGTGAAGAACTTGGATTCGCTTACGAGGTACTCAGAGATTGCGGGGTTTCCGGGGAGACGTTTGAGAACCTCCCTGATAATGGATATGACCGGTGGGTGTATGCTGGCAGGGGGGACGGTCACGCATCACCAACTTTATTAACCGATTCCCGGAATATATGATCACGATGCCAGTAATAGAAGTAAGCAACGAGACCCTGCGCCAGCTCGACCATCTACGCATCCGGATGCAGGAATCCAGTTACGATGCGGTGATCCGGCATCTTATGGGGATGGAATATATAAGACCGGTTTACATCAGGGATCCGGAGCCGGAGCAGAAGCGTCCTGATGATGGGATCGGGATATACAAAGTAGAGTGATGGGGTGAGCAGGGGGCAACGACACTGTTAAATACCGCCAGTACGATGATTCCATTATTACACTGGCAAACAGTGTAATCATTGGAGGCATATTATGAAACTACTGGTTAGCCCGATCAACACGACCGAGGCAAAGGCGGCGCTTGATGGCGGTGCCGATATTGTCGATGTAAAGAATCCGAAAGAAGGGTCACTTGGCGCGAATTTTCCATGGATGATCCGTGCAGTCATTGAGGAGATTGAATCCAAAAAACCGGTCAGCGCAACGATCGGCGATTTCAATTTCAAGCCTGGTACGGCATCACTTGCTGCGCTTGGTGCTGCCACGTCCGGCGCTGATTATATCAAGACTGGATTGTACGACATCCAGACCACAGATCAGGCAGAAGAACTGTTGTCAAATATTGTTCGGTCGATAAAAGAATACGATCCGAACAAATTTGCGGTAGCAGCCGCGTATGCAGATTATAGGCGTATAAATTCCATTTCACCACTGTTGCTCCCTGAGGTTGGCGCGAAGGTCGGTGCCGATGTGGTGATGATCGATACCGGCATCAAGGACGGCAGGTCACTCTTCGAGTTTATGCGCGAGGAAGAGTTGACCAGGTTTGTGGATGATGCGCGCGATCTCGGTCTGACTACGGCGCTTGCCGGGACGATCAAGTTCGAGGATCTGGACGTATTAAGGCGGATCAATCCCGATATCCTTGGCATCCGCGGAGTGGTCTGCGGCGGCGATCGGAACGATGAGATCAGGCAGGAACTGGTCGAGGAATTCAAGTCAAAGATGTGATCTGGTTTTTGGTGGGGGGTCTCGTAGGGGGTCATAGCGAAGTGATCCGGGTCACTGGGTCGTCGGGATCACTCTTTATGTTGTGGAGTTGGCGTCACAGCTCCTATTCTGATTCGTGACATTTGTCCTATTCGTGATATTTGTGATTTAATCACTTTTTACGAAAAAAACCTGCAAATAAAAGTACATGCTCGGGTAACTTGTGGTAGGAACCACAAGATTAC
>JAYEFK010000153.1:0-5560 GCA_034658575.1 Methanobacteriota archaeon | reverse complement strand
ACTCTGGCGACACCGAACCCATAAAGAGCATTGCCGCGCTCGCAAGCGGTGCAGACCTCCTGATCCATGAGTGCTCGTTTCCTGACTCGGTGCCTGATGTCACCAATCACACGACACCGCGGATGCTCGGTGAGATGATGGTCGGGGTAGCGGTTGGGCGGATCATCCTGACGCACCTGTATCCGCACACGATTGGACTGGAGGATGAGATGGTTGCGACGGTGCACGAGTACTGCGGCTGCGATGTCACGATCGGGGCGGATATGGAGACTGTTGTGCTCGATTCCACCTGATCATGGGAAGTTTCGATTGCTCCGAAAATAGATGCACATTTTCATGCTCACCGGGTGACCCGCGGGGGTTTGCTGTTCGGGTCACAGGTCTGCTACCCATGGCTCGAATATCCGGAAAAATCAGAGTTGTGGCATAACGTCCGGTCAAGTTGACAGATATATCAAACAGAATGTTTAATGTACCCTGTTGAGGATAGGATAATATGGAGGATATAAGGAGCTTGATGCATTATTAAAGCAGTTACCATAACATTCGAAACTGCGGAGAAGGGTGACTTGGGAAGCAGATTGAGGAGATTAAGGCGTATGATGAGATGCTGCACAATAAATCGCTTGAGCATATTGACATTGATCCGGATGATGGGGTGAAGGTGAATTATGGGAAGTTTGGGAATCGGCTGGACGATGGGAAAACAATCATCGGCAGCTCATGGGACGGAAATAGCTAATAATTGGAGGTAACACGATGCTTAACTCGTTGGAAATCAAGAACTTCAGGATGTTGGAGGACTTCAGGGTCTCTAAGCTTGGGAGAGTCAACTTAATCGTCGGAAAGAACAACATGGGGAAGAGTTCTGTGTTGGAGGCACTGCGTATCTATGCCGGAAATGCTCAGCGCGGATTGCTTGAACAAATAGCCGCAGGTCATGATGAGACATATCGTCTGAAGGAAACCGAACAAATCGAATCCGATACACGGTTTCCTTTCGAGGATTTGTTTACTGGTAGGCAGTTCCCTCAAGACGAAACACTTGCGATCAGTATTGGTGAATTAGCGTCAGGTGATGATGCGTTGCGGATAGAGCATGGTTTTCTCATCGAGGAAGAAGATTCGGTAAAGGATGATTCTGGAGGAATTATAAGAACAAAAGCTCGTTTGAACCGGATTCCAAATCCTTCGTCCGATGACCTATTATCAGAGGTGATAAGTCCTGCGCTTTTTGTAACCAAGGGGGGGCGTTCATCCCGCACAATTCTGCTGGATAAGTCTCACCCCCGTTTCAGATATCCACTTATGGAGATTTCTGGAACATTGCCTTGCAGCGTGATTCCAACCCAGTTTATTTCAGTCGATGAGATGGCTGATGAATGGGACAAGATTGTCTTCACGGAACATGAAGAAGTGGTTAGGGATGCTTTACGGATTATTGCGCCGGAGTTCGAGAACCTGACTTTTGTCCGCAACGACGAGGACAATAGATATCCGCGCCAGAGGTTTAGTCGTTTTGCCAAGGTAAAAATGTCTGACTCACAGCGTCCTGTGCCCCTCAATAGTTTGGGGGATGGTATGTTGCGGGTGTTGCAATTAGTACTGAAAATTTTTCCGGCGAAAGGTGGGTTCTTGCTGATCGATGAGTTTGAAAACGGACTCCATTTTAGCATTCAGGAAAAGGTGTGGGCACTGTTGTTTGAGATGGCACAGAAACTGGATATCCAGATATTCGCCACTACCCATAGCTGGGACTGCATCGAAAGCTTCGCCAAAGCGGCTATCACTCGTAGAGATGTTGAAGGAGTGTTGTTCCGGGTTGGTCGAAGCGTTAAGGAAAGTAATCGAGGCAAAGTGATTGCGACTGTCTTTGATGAGGACGCACTTTACAACATTACTCAAGCTGATGTGGAAGTGCGGTGATGGCAATGGCCGAGCAGATCCTACTGGTCGAAGGTGAAAGCGATCGAAGTTTCTTTAAGGAAGTTTGTAAAACTTTGGGGCTGCATCCCAGCGTGAAAGTTGCACCGCCGAAAGACGTTGGCGGGTCTCACAATACCAAAGAAGGTGTGTTTAATCATCTCCCAATTCTACTAAGTCAACTGGGTGATGCAGAGATTACACACCTTGCTGTTGTTGTAGATGCTGACAGTGCGGTCAATGGTGGTGGATACCAGCGTGCGATAGACAAGGTTACAGAAACCGTGAAACCGTATGGGTTCACTTTGGCATCCAATCCAGTTGGCGGCGTTCTTTTTCAGAACGACGACGGTCTGGCAGATTTTGGTCTGTGGGTGATGCCAAACAACAGTGATGAAGGCATGTTGGAAGACTGGATAAAAAGTTGCGTCCACCCTGACGAACATGAACTTTTTGCACATGCTGAGACCGTGGTGGACACATTGCCACAGACCAAGTTCAAACCGATACATATTAGCAAGGCAGAGGTTGCAACTTGGCTGGCTTGGCAGAAACAGCCCGGACATGGGATTTATCGTGCCGTTGAAGATCAACTGATTGATACGAACAGTGTGTTGTTTAAGGAATTATGCATTTGGCTTACTCATGTCTACAGTTAATTTTATCATATTCTACACATAAAGACAATGATTTGTCCAATTAAAAATACATTAGATTGGTCAATAATGAAGAATATCTTCATGACCTGAAGTTAAATGAATGGCAGATCAAGGCGGTGATGTATGTCAAAGGGCGCGGGACTGGAAAAATTACTGATAAAGAATATCAGGAAGTTTGCAATACCTCTGAAAGAACCTCTTCACGGGATCTGGCGGCATCGGGACTGTTTGAGCAAATCGGCACTACAGGAAAGGGTACGGTGTATGTTCTAAGACGCCATAAGGCGCCACAAAGACGCCAGAAAAGATTAGCAATTGATGCGGGCGATTCTCAAGGATAAAAGAGTGGAGTACTCGGTCAGGGCGCTCTCCTATACGATAAAATCCGGATGTTGCGGTATACTCTTTTCGGAGATTGTTGGATACTCGAATGGCTGCGGCTGCTTTTTTAGGGTTTCAAAGTTGAGTTGAATACTTAACCAAAGCACGCATGAACCGCACCCGGCATCATCCGGTAATGCCCTGCCCGGTCCTGCTGGCGGTGGAATCTATGAATCGCTCACGACGATTCATTACCGTTCTCTGCCCCGTTCTCTGGCACATAGATCACCTTCCCGTCGGCAAGCTTGTATGCCGTCCCGAGCACCTCTCCCTGCCCGCCAGCGATCCTCTCGGTCATGTTCATCACCTCGATCGTCTTCCCTTCCTTTGTGATGATCTGCATATCTTGCTGTCCCGGGTTTGTGACCACGGTGAGGTCGGCGTCAGGATCGAGCAGTTGCGGCAGATGGTACGACACCACAAGCATCACGATCAACGCGACCGAGAAGACCATCGCAACATCGAAGATATTTGCCACTCCGGAGAGCGGACTCTGGTCGGAATTATCATCCAGCAATCCTTTCCGCCGTGTGCGCTTACTTCTTGGCATATTTATCCTCAAAAGCATCGAGAATGCATTCGATGTCGTTTATGTCCTGCTGGTACC
Source organism: Methanobacteriota archaeon (assembly GCA_034658575.1). Lineage (GTDB taxonomy): Archaea > Halobacteriota > Methanosarcinia > Methanosarcinales > Methanogasteraceae > Methanogaster_A. The sequence goes on along the minus strand of JAYEFK010000153.1, from coordinate 1,990 downwards.
ATCTTCTGCGGATCATCGTGAGACTAAATCCGATGGCGCCTGAAAAAAGTCCGAGCACAGTGGTTGCGAATGCGATCACCAGATTGCTTGCGAGTTGTTCTACATCTCCCTCGGCAAGCCCCATCAGCGCAGGACCAAGCGGAATCAGCGTGCCCATGAGACCCACCATCGGACCGACTGTGGCTAAGAGTCTCGTCGTCTCGAGTTTCTTTGCCATCGCAATCTCGCAATCACCAAACAGCCGGTCGAAATTGGAGTATCCCGCCCCAATCATAGTGTAGCCCTCTCTGATCTGGTCTGCAAGATCGCGCATGAATGCAGATACAAAAAATGGCTGTTTGGCGTTTCGAAGGTCGGAAACATCTGTTTTCCTGCACAACTCGTCCAACCCTGTCGTATCCCGGTATCTCCTTGTATATTCAGAGATGAACTCGCCAGCAAGCGCAAGTGACCAGACCACAAATGCCATGAGGAGGAGGATTACCGGATACAGGAGCGCGTACGAGATCCAGTACAGGGTCTCAAATATTACTGTCGATGGGTCCATGTTACTGCCTCACCGCCCCTCTGCCTTGTCGATGGCAAATCCGATCGCTATGACAAATAGCAGCGCGATGAGCGGTACCACGGTTCCTGCGAGATCAAAGTTCCCGGAGGTTATCTCCAATTGTTTTGTCTTCATGTATGCGGGCATTAGAAGCGCTCCAAGAATATAGAATAGTCCGACGAAGATCATCGCATCGCCGAGTGCGGCAGGGGTCTTGCCAAGCCGCCTGAAGAAGAGCGAGGATATGATCACGAACACGGAGAATGTCGCCCCGACGATGATGCCGATTGCGATGCCGCCTATGCCGATGTTTGAAGCAAGGATGCTACATGCGATGAATATGGCGGCAAGACAGACCGGACACGGCAGCGACAGGATTGCAAAGGTGCGCTTCGTGACATCGCAGCCGGAGTTCCACTTCCTTGTCGTGTACACGCCCGCAGCGATCAGCGCGAGCGCGAGCATCGTGTGGAATGCAAGACCGAGATTGAGCAAGTCCCCCATAAAATCGATCGAGAATAGCGTGATCAGGTAGCCGATGAAGATTGAGATCACGAGGTAACTTGCTGCAACATACAGGATATCTCTCTTCCGGATGCTTGATAGCCCGCATCCGGCTCCGGTCTTGATCCCGAATACTGCGATACTTGTCAAAACGCCTATCACTGCAACGCTTATCAGACTCATTGTTCATCCTATATTTAGTTGAATTTAGAACAAGTTTAGCTTATAAGGGTTGTGGTTGGGGCATTCGGAAGAATGAATAAAAAAGAAAAGTTAGGAGTGGATTCTCTGGTCATGGACTTTCAGTACATGCAGACGGGGGAGTTTGGTGGGCGTGGTGGGCGGAAAGTTTGGATATCACCGCGGAGATCGCAGAGGGCGCAGAGTTTTAATACCGTTCCAATCCTCGCTGGGTTTTCTGATGCCTCTGCGTTCTCCGCGTACTCTGCGGTAAAACTTGAGGATATAGTGATTTCACTGGAATTTTCGATTATGCCCCCCGGACTTAAGTCCAGAACCTGCGCACCCGCGTCCGGTGTTTCGCACGCAGTCGGTCCGCAGCAAGTCCACGTACCGATCACGAAAGGCGCCAACACCGCGTGCACTTCCGCGTAACCGCTCCCGGCTAAACCACTTCCATCGTCGATGGCGGCTTTGTCGCGATGCCGTACGTTACGCTCACGACACCGGGAACCTCGCTTGTGATCCGCTCAGCAAGGCGTTCCAGCAGATCATAAGGCAGTCTCGTCGGTCTCGCGGTTCTTGCATCGACGCTCTCCCAGCATCTGATCTCGATCTGCGTGCCGAAATCCCGTGCTCCGTTCCTCATGCCTGTGACCCGGTCCTCGTGCAGGATCGCCATGTACTGGAAAGCCCCGGTATCTGCCAGTTCTTCCTCGAGGATCACTGTTGCCTGCCTGACGGTCTCAATTCGCTCAG
>JAYEFK010000152.1:6876-19743 GCA_034658575.1 Methanobacteriota archaeon | reverse complement strand
GAGACGTACCAGAACGGCGAACTCATGATGAGCATGGAGTATCGGGACACAGAGTTCAATGTGGATATCCCGAACAGAAAATTCGAATTCGAGATACCGGAAGGCGCAACCGTCGAATCTGCGGACGAGGCGGAGACACCAGAGACGATGACCATCGAAGAGGCGCAGGCAGAGGTTTTGTTTGATATTAAGGAGCCAGAGTATCTGCCGCCGGGTTACGAAATAGATAGCGTAATGGTTACTCCGGTCTCGGCATCCGAGGACGGGGTGTTCATTGTATACGCCAATGCGACCGGTGAAAACATACCATCATCGCAGCTCCCAATGGTTCAACTGTTCGAGCGCGCATACAACGAATCCGCAGAGCCGATGGTGTCGCCTGAAGGCGATAACGAGACGATCACAGTTGGCGACGGATATGACTGCACGATGACGACGATGGAAACGCCGTTTGGTAAGACCGTGGTGCTCCAGTGGAACGATGGTGCACGTGAGTACATGCTTGCAAGCTCGCTTGACCGGAAAGAGATGATCGATATCGCAAACTCGATCTGATCGGTACAGGTACAAGTCCGGAGGCTACCGGCTCAATGCCAGTGTTGGGTCGGCGCCACCAGAGGTTACCGTAACTACTCAGGTACCTAAAACACTATCATGAGGACTCAGGATATGCCGGAACCAAACAGGAAATTTAACCGCGGAGGGCGCAGAGGAACGCGGAGAGGGGTAAAAACTCTGCGTACCTCTGCGTACTCTGCGGTTATTTTTCTTGACAGAAAGCACAGGATCGCAATCAGCATGTCTGAGTAGTTACAGGTTACCATGACCATCTACGAACTCGGCGAGACCGCGGTCGTCAGAGCGATCATCCAAAATCTGGATATCGAATTTGAGGACTGTGCCGTAATCGATCTTGCAGATTCCGAATATCTGGTCGCAACTACAGATATGTTCCACCGGACGACTGACTTTCCGGAGGAGATGAGCGCATGGCAGATCGGGTGGATGTCTGCGGCAGGCACATTAAGTGATATCGCCGCGATGGGTGCGCACCCCTGCGGACTGCTCATATCGATGGGGCTTCCTGACCTTCCACCGGCATTCGTGGAATCGATGATCGAGGGAATGAGTGCTTGTGCACGCGAATGCGGCACAGCCATCATCGGCGGGGACACGGATTCGCATCAGGAACTGACGATCTCTGGAACTGCGCTCGGACGTGTGCGAAAGGATCAGATCCTCCGGAGGCGTGGCGCACAGGTTGGCGATCTGGTCTGCGTCACAGGGCATCTTGGCACAGCAGGCGCGGGCATGAGGGCACTGGAATTGGGGGTGGCTGCGGATGATCCGGTTGCGGTGAAGACGTTATTCGAGCCCACTCCACGTATAGCCGAGGGAATAAGACTTGCAGAATCGAAAGCGGTCACCTCGATGATGGATAACAGCGACGGTCTTTCCGAATCGCTCTATCAACTGGCAGAGGTGAACGGATGCGGATTTACGATACAGGCAGACTCGCTTCCGGTGCTGCCGGTACTGGACACTGGCAAGGATCTTGAGCTGGCACTGTATGCTGGCGGGGACTTCGAGTTGCTCTTCACGGTTGCGCCAGAGAGACTTGTGGACGCCATGAATGTGTGTGAACTGACCGTTATCGGGGAGGTGACTCCGGTAGTGGGGGGAATAACACTTGACAAAACGAGAGAGATCGAGCGAAAAGGTTATCGATCATTATGATGCCAAAATATAATTATGCTCACAATAGCCAATGTCTCGAGGATCTTTGAATCAGAGAGTGGACCGGTCGAAGCGCTTCGGAATATCAATCTTGAGGTCTTTGACAAGGAGTTTCTCTGCTTTATCGGTCCGTCCGGATGCGGCAAGACGACACTCCTGCGGATCGTTGCCGGGCTGGATCAACCGACCTCCGGGGAGGTGCTCCTTGAGGGCAAGGCGATAAAATCGCCGGACCCGGAGCGGGGCATGGTATTTCAGGAGTATTCGCTCTTTCCGTGGAGAACGATAATCGATAACATCGCTTTTGGGCTGGAGATGAAGGGGGAGCCAGCGGAGGAGCGGCGCAGAATCGCGCTGAAATACCTAAAACTGGTCGGGCTGGAAGCGTTCGAGCGCAGTTATCCATACCAACTTTCGGGAGGGATGCGGCAGCGGGTTGCGATTGCAAGGGCGCTTGCGAACGATCCGAAAGTGCTCCTGATGGATGAGCCGTTCGGATCGGTCGATGCCCAGACAAGAAACTTCCTGCAGGGCGAACTGCTGCGGATATGGTGTGAGACGCGAAAGACTGTACTCTTCATCACGCATAGCATCGATGAAGCGGTCTATCTCGCTGACCGGGTGGTTGTGTTATCAGCAAGACCCGGACAGATCCGCGAGATCATAAAGGTCGATCTCGAGAGACCGCGACTGAGGACAAGCGTTGAAGTGAATGTGGTACGCGAGCGTCTCTTAGGCTTGCTCGGGGAAGAGCAGGCACGGGGATGTGGTGAGACGGTATGCTGGACTGGTATCTGATCGAAACTGCTCAATAACGCATGAGTTTTTTGGTATTCTCACCGCTGAGAACAGAGAGCCCCCACTCCTTTTTTTCCACGTACTTCTGACTCACCGCGCGGACTTTGCGACCCGCTCGAGGCTCTGCTTCTGGTTGACCGAATAGCTCCGCACATCATACGATGCGGCAGCCATGATCTCATCAGCGAGACTCGTTATCATGGACCGCTTGCTCTTGTATGCGGAACGTCGTGCCCCTTCGGCGATGAACCGCAGCGCGATATCCACTCTGCGCTGGGGCGATGTATCGACAGCCTTCGGCACAGCGATCCCACCGTATTTGAGACGGACAACCTCCTCCCGGGGTCCTGCATTGGCGACGGCATCGACGAGAGCCTGAACCGGGTTCTTCCCGGTCTTCTCGTGGATGATATCAAATGCGGATACGACGGTGCTGTAAGCGCGCTGCTTTTTGCCTGTGTTCGCCTTTTTCTGCATGATCTTGTTGATCAGCCGTTCAACGATCGATACACTGGACTTGTTGAACTGACGGCTGCTATGTTTGCCGCCGGTATGCAGCACGATTCTCGGACTGAGATCTACGTATCTCCTGGTGCCCATATCCTTAGTTTCGACCTCTGATATATCCCATTTGTCAAATAACTTATCCATCTGATCACCTGATTGGCTTCTCTCTCCGCCCGATCACCATCTCACGCAGCGAGACATCGTTTACAGCCATCACCCTGAATCTGACGCCAGGCAGGTCGCCCATGGAACCTGACATCATTCCGCCGATACGCTCGACCGTCACCTCGTCGTGCTCATCGATGAAGTTGATCGCGCCATCACCAGGACAGAATGCGGTAACCTGCTTTCCATTCTTGATTAGCTGTATCCGGACGCACTTCCTTATCGCGGAATTTGGCTGCTTTGCCTCGACCCCGACCTTCTGAAGCACGATTCCTCGCCCCTGTGGAGCACCTTGAAGCGGATCTGCTTTGATATCCAGGCGGAGAGCGCGGCTGCTGTAGTTACGATCACTCCATCTGGATTTCTTTCGGTCTTTTTGTAGTTTGCGAGCTGCATATTTTCCTTTGCCCATGTTATTCCTCCTCTCTTGATCTCGAACTTAAACCTTATCTGATGATCACGTCGTCGATGTTATGATGCCGCTGTGCAAGCATCCGCATCTTTTCGATGTTTCTGCCATCCCTGCCGATCGCAAGCCCTTTCTCGCTCGGGGGAACGTCCACGTACACGATCCGCCTTCCGCCGCGCACCACCCGTTCGACTCCAGTCACCTTTGCTGGCTGCGCTGCGTTCTTCATGAAAGTGACAAGGTCGTCGGTATACTCCACGATCTCAACTGGCTTGCCAACGGATCTCTTGACCCGGTTGATATGTTCGCCGTTTCTGCCGATCGCAAGCCCCATGTCACCGGTTCTGACCACATACAGTACCCGATCGCCTTCATCGATGCAGTCTCGTGCCGTAGCTCCTGTGAGACTCTCGAAGAGCGCGATGTACCTGACACCTTCTGTGGTAAGTCTGATCTCACCCACGCCTATCACTTGATCCCGGCTGATGTTTCTATCGCTTCTGAGATCTCCAACATCTCGAGAGTTTCAGAAGTTTCCGGTGTCTTTTCGGGTTCGAATATCGCCATGATCCCTGAATCCCCTGGATCGAGGATGGTCAGCGCAGCAATGTTAAACGGCTTCCCGCACGCAATGCCGAGATCGATGCCCATTCCTGGGTATTCGATTATCGATGCGTTAGAATCTAATATCTCTGCCCTCATACGAGCCGGGCAGTTCGCAGCAAGCACAACCGTTGTATCGCTGTTATTTTTTACGGCATCCCTGCTTACGTTTGATCCGATGAGAACCTTGCCGGATCTGATTGTTTTTCTCAGTGCTTTATTTAGATCGATGTCCATTCATTTCAACTCTTTTTTTTGAACTGTGGTTTTATTAAGAAGACTGGTGTGTCACTCTACTTATGCGTTTGGTGTGCATCAACAGCCGCCGCAACGATCCCGGCAACCCCGTGCTGATCCCAGTTTCCTGAGTTGATCACGAGATCATATATGCCAGGATCATCGATATCGATGCCGTAATATTTCTCATACCGCGCGGCTTCGCACAACTCCCGCTCCCGGATCTGGGTAGTTGCATCCGAAACTGGTATCCCCTCGCGATGCGAAACCCGCGCTGCCCGAACGGCACGCGGTGCTGTCACGAATACGGCGAGATCGGGCTCTGCCATCCATGCCGAGAGCCTGCCCTCGAGGATGATATCCTTACCTTCGTTCCTCGCATCCGAGGCGATCTCCTTCTGGAACCGGTCGATCTCCCGGTCTATCTCCTCACTATCCGAGGCGGATGCTCCGAACTCCTCAAGCGTCAGCCCCCTATCCTTTGCCATCTTCCGGAAGATGTCCCCTGCTGAGACAACCTCGAGACCGATGCGTCTCGACAGGATCGCGGACACCGTGCTGGTTCCGCTTCCGGGCAGTCCACTTATCGTGATGATCATCAGGGTCCTGATTGTCTCATGGATATTTAGTCATATCGGGAGTGAGGTGTTCGATCAGCAGGCACTGCAGAAGGGTGGTGTTGCGAGGTCGAGGTGTGTGGTCAACCCCGGTACCCCTGATACACGCCAGCATACCCCTCTGTCTCGCTCGCAAGCCCCATGAACAGCAGTTGCACGACACGCGCACCGCGCTTCAGCCTGAACCCTGCCTTATTAAACACGATGAGCAGGCACTCGCTCTTTCCCTCGTAGCCGGCATCCCAGACCGCGGTCTCGACGCTCACTGCGCACCGCAGTAGACTCGATCTCGGTCTTGCGATCGCGATCGCGTCCTTTGGGATGTGTACGATCTCCCTGGAAACGATCTTGTAACTGCCAGCAGGGAGATCGATCCAGCCGCCGTCATCGAATGCGAGTTCGGTGCATTCCGAGAGCACCCGTTCGCTGTTCTCAAATGCGATTGCTCCGACGCTGGTGCCTGCACCAGAGCCAGAACCTGTGCCCGCAAACGAAAAGATGCGATCGACTGTGAGTTCGCAGCCGTTCACCTGTATCTGGGTATCCGGATCGATCATATCCTCAACAAGCGGAGGCTCAAGTTTCATCAGTTCGTCAATTTCATTCTTTGATAGAATCATTGTGGTTCACCACCAAGTTGCGCACCAACAAGCGAGTCCGCAGTCGATATGAACGCATCTGCCGCGCCTTTCGGGATTGCAGCGCCAGAAGCGATGTTGTGCCCGCCGCCCCTGCCGCCCGCAGACTCGGAAGCGATCCGCAGCACCTCTGCAAGATCAAGCCCGCTTGCGACCAGGTGCTTCGTGCCCCTGGCAGATATCTTGATCTTGCCATCGCTATGGTTAAGGACGATGCATGGCTGGTCCGGGTACAGGAATCCGGTAACCGTGCTTGCGATGATGCCTGTACCCTCCGCATCATCAAGCATCAGGTACTTGATGTGATCCCCGTGCATGATGCTCGGCTCGGCTGCCTTCATCTCGCGGACAAGGGTGCGCTGGTAATCAACAACCGCCCTCCTGGCATGAGAAACGCCTGCCGGATCCCGGAGACATAGTGAGAGTGCAAGTCCTGGATCGTTTAACCGTGAGCACGCATGTAAGGATGATACGAAGTCATCGGCATTGGGAATCACCTCGCAGCGCAGTGTATATACGTCGCCGATGAGACTAACGATTGCATCAGGACTGCTCCTGCGCAGCAACTTCAGTTCAAGCGCTGTTGCAAGTTTTCGGAGTTGCGATTCTGAAAGTTCGCTTAATCTGCCGCTACCGCTCACGCCCACTTCATCGAGAAACTCAGCTACCTTCGCAGCATCGCCGGTGATATCGAGATAGATGTCGATGTTCTGTTCAAGAATGTCAGAGACGGCACCGTCCCCGATCCGAATCCCTTTCTTCACAGATATGATCTTGTTCTGCACGCCATCTGCGAGTAAGTCTGCGTTCGCACCGATCATCAGTTGCTTATCCCCGATCGCGCCTGCTATGGCAATCCCGGATAGGTCTACATTCTCGCTACTGATCCCTTTCGCAACCGCATAGACCGCACCGGACGCCGAGAGCTCGAATGCGCCATCGATCCCTACCAGATGCGGGTTCACATGCGGGCACGCCAGATCGCCGGTCGGTGTATGGTGATCGATCACAAGGACATCGCCTGCGACCTCGGTTATGACATCAGGATGCCCGCTTCCCATATCGCAGAAGACTGTCAGCATCTCCTCATTATGATTCTTATTCAGCCGGTCCGCAAACCCGCTATCAAGCTGGCTGATGATGGTCGCATGAAAGCGCTTCCCGAGTCTGTACAGGGTATGACAGAGGATGCCTGCTGCTGTGATCCCGTCTGCATCGTGGTGCGAGATGACCCGCACTCCATCGTGAGCAAGGATCGATTCCGTTGCGTCACGGATTTTTAATCTTTCAATCATGTTAGAACCCATATTCTCCGATCAGGGGTACGAACACGACCCCTCCACTTTTCTCCTTCGATATCACGTCGTTTTTATGAACCAGGTACAGTTCCTGTATGTACTCGCCGATCGGGATCGTCATCCTGCCGCCCCGTTTCAACTGGTCTACAAGCGGCTGCGGGACCGCAGGAGCAGCGCACGCCACCGTGATGCAATCAAAAGGCGCATGTTCGGAAAGCCCGAGCGTGCCGTCGCCTGCGGTGATGACGACGTTTTTGTAGCCGGCATCTGATAGATTCTGCCGTGCAAACTCCGCAAGCTCAGTAATCCGTTCGATAGAGTATACCATGCCGCCGGGACCGGTAAGTTCCGCAAGCACCGCGGCATGATACCCTGAACCGCCACCGATTTCGAGGATGTTCATCCCCTTCTCGATCTCGAGCAGCGAGCACATAATCCCAACTATATGCGGCGCGGAGATCGTCTGACCGTGCCCGATCGAGAGCGGGCAATCCTCGTAGGCATTCGATCTATCGCTTTCACGCACGAAGAGGTGTCTGGGCACGTTTCCCATCGCAGCAAGCACCTGCTCACTGATGTAACTGCCGCCGATCTGCCGCCTCAGTTGGCTGATCAACCGTGCATGCAACCGTCCGAAATTGGCATCCGTCAACCGTATCGTATCTGTCATCGTATCCCCACGTAATCCCGCAAATCCGCAATTCCGAGTTTCTTGCTCATTTTATCGATCATGCTGCCATCCATGGCGCGTCCGTTGTGTTTTGGTTTGCAATCAATGCAAGCGTTCGTTCGAGATATCTCTCCTCATTGAGCGCCGGAACGATCACCGAGATTTCGGGATGCATGATGGAAGTTTCCATCGCAATACTTATAATGTATATGTTCAGCTTGTTCGGCTGATTACCGGACTTTTGCAGAAGCGTAGCCATTCGATTGTGGATTTCAAGATTACGCTATCACTTGATGCGCATTTGTGGAACTCCGTAAATTCCTGCCTTCGACAGGATGCTCGTTGTGGCGAGTATCCCTTTCGGATTGGGTTCGATTTTTTTTGTCCCGAAGCATAGCCGAAAGTTTAATTTAATCTGCACCCCCACCCATCAGAAATGTCTGTAAGAACAGAAGATGGCGTGATCATCGGACTTGAGATTCATGTACAACTGAATACACTTAATTCAAAGTTATTCTGTTCATGCGGGCTTGATTACCACAACGCGCCACCAAACACCCACACCTGTCCGGTCTGCCTCGGTCTGCCGGGGTCGCTCCCGGTACTGAACAGATCTGCTGTGAAGAGCGCTATAAAGGTTGCTCTTGCTATGAATTGCGAGATTCTACCACAGACTCAGTTTTATCGCAAAAACTACTACTATCCGGACCTGCCAAAGGGATTTCAGGTCACGCAGTACGATTATCCAATATCGGTCAACGGATACCTCGCCATCGAAGGTGATGAGGGGCAGGGGATCAGGCGAATCAGGATCAACCGTGTCCATATGGAAGAGGATCCCGGAAGACTGGTGCACGAAGGCACGATCGACCGGTCGAAGTTCACGCTTGTGGACTATAACCGTGCCGGCGTGCCGCTGCTCGAGATCGTGACAGAACCGGACCTGCGAAGCCCGAAAGAGGCGCGGAGATTCCTGAATAAACTCAGAAACATCCTCGAATACCTCGATGTATTCGACGGGGATCTGGACGGCGCGATTCGTGTGGATGCGAACATCTCGCTTGCCGGCGGCGAGCGGGCTGAGGTCAAGAACATATCCTCGTACAAGGGCGCGGAGCGTGCACTCTCATTCGAGATCGTGCGCCAGCGAAATGTGCTGCGCCGCGGCGAGGTTGTTGTGCAGGAGACAAGGCACTTCGATGAGTTGCGCGGCGTAACCGTTTCGATGCGGACAAAGGAGACCGAGCATGACTATCGCTATTTCCCGGAGCCCGATCTCGTTCCGATGCGGATTATGGACTGGGTGCCTGCGATTAAGGAAACGATTCCGGAACTTCCCGAGGCACAGCGCACACGATTTCTGGAGGATTACGGCATAACAGGGAACCATGCTTCTGCGCTGACGCTCGACCCGAAACTAGCAGCGTTCTTCGAGGATGTTTCCACCGCAATCGACCCGAAGCTCAGTGCTTCGTGGATCGTGGACGTGCTGAAAGGGGAACTTAATTATCGCGATCTCGAGATCGGCGCATTCAAGACCGCGGATATGATCGAGATCCTGAAGTTGTTTTCGGACGATGTGGTCACTGAAAAGGGCGCAACCACAGCCATACGGACGATTCTTGATGAAGGCGGCACACCCGGTGAGATCGTGTCTGAAAAGGAACTTGCAAAGGTGAAAGAAGACGTGGTCACGTCTGCTGTCGATGAGGTACTTTCCGAATGCACTGATGCGATCGCTGACTACAGGCGCGGGGAAGCGAAAGCGCTTAATTACCTTGTCGGGCAGGTGATGAAGAAGACGCGCGGTCGAGCAGATCCGCAAGATGCGAGAACCGGACTCCTTGAGAGGCTGGACTCCAGTGCGCCATGACGAAATAACCTGATCGTCCATATCATGAGAAGTTGTTTTTTATAGTTGTGTTAGAGTCAAAATAACTCAATTTAGATTCGTAATATTCATTTTTTACAAAAAAACCTGCAAATAAAACATGAATGAAACGAATTGTACGAATTACAAGGATTACCCGAATGTTATTTGATATTGCGGTCGGGCTTAAGGATGCCCAATCTTGCCCGGGTCATTTTGTGGAAAGTTGTAAATTCGTTGAGAGCTGATACCCAGTTTTATGAGATTTTAGGTGGTGGCACCTATTGTGAATCTCATAAATGGACAAATGTTATGGATTTACCGATATCGATCCATATAATTTGTTTATTCGTGCCAAACATGCTTGCTAAAGGTTTGTCAGGCAATCAGTGATCCGAACACCACATAATGTGACTGCCTTATCTGACCAATACATTAAAGAATGATTAGAATTTACTATGTCAATACAACACAACAACAGATATGGATGTGCTATTATCGTAGACGAACTGGATGAACAGATTCTTGAGGCGATGTCCGAGGGCATTGGCGTAGGTCCCAGACTAACAGAACTTGCCAGGTACGTCGAAGTTCCGAGAAGTACAGCAAATCTGCGTGTTCGCATGCTCATGGAGAAGGGTATTGTTACGGGTTATCGCCCCGAAATCAATTGGGAGGAACTGGGGTACCGCATCAATGGGTATATTGGAATCGAGTGCCCGAAATCGGCTGTCGATGATTTAATCGAGTTCTTAAGGAAGCAGGAGTGGGCTTTTGGAGTATGGGAAGCCACAGCCGGGAAATACGGGTTGTTCGTGATGTGTAGATTCAAACAGTACAGCGAGATCGAAGAACTGCAGACGTTCACCAAAACCGTCCAGGGAGTTCGGGATGCCGAGCTATTCCTTCTTGGAGCATACTCGCCACTGAAGTGAAATAATTCTACATTATTAATCGATAGGTATATAGTGGGTAATCAGCAATTTTAAATAAGTTATGGAACTCACGCCCATCCAGACCGAGATATTGACGACACTGATCAACCTCTACCACCAGAAGGGGCGAGCAGTGAAAGGAGAGGAGATTGCCGCTGTGATCGACCGCAACCCAGGTACGGTGCGGAATCAGATGCAAGCTCTCCGGATGCTCGGGATCGTCGAGGGCGTGCCAGGTCCAAAAGGGGGGTATCATCCAACCGGGCAGACGTATGACATTCTCGATATCAGCGATCAGCCAGCCAAGACTATAACAAATATCTACCGGAATGGAAAACTGGTCGAGGGTGCAACCGTATGTGAGATCATGTTTACCACTGTGCAGCACCCTGACACGTGCCACGGCAGGGTCAGGGTCATCGGCGACATCCGCAAGTTTGGCAACGGTGATATCATCAAGATAGGTCCAACGCCAAAGAATAACCTCGTGATCAGGGGAAAAGCGATCGGCAGGGATGATACAAGAAACGTCCTGGTCTTTGTGATCTCTGATATGATTATACTGCCGAAACGATCTGTTAAGGAGTGTGTCCACGGCGGAAATGTCGCGATCGAGAAGGATGCCCTGATCAAGGTTGCTGCGAATATTCTTCTCAAACACAGGATACGCGGCGCTCCTGCGGTTGACGCAACGAATATTGTCGGTGTTGTGACGCTGGAACAGATCACAAAAGCCCTGGTATCAGGATTGACCAATCAGAAGGTGCGGGATGTCATGTCAAGAGAGCCCATCATCATCGACGGCGATGTTTCGATTCCAGACGTATCGAAACTCTTTGATCAGCACTATGCAAGAAACATAGTCGTGGTCGTCAACGGAAAGCCGTATGGCATCGTATCAAGGGAAGATCTGGTCCGTGAATCTACCACAGTCAGCGAATTGATCATTGCCCCGTCGTTTATGAGCGCGTGAGGTGTGAGGTTGGCACCTCCGGTGCTGCCGGGCGAAGTGTTTCGCGATAACTATATTTTTCCGATCCGACTTCCCAATACTATTAAAGCATATCCACGATCAGTACAACCACCCACAAAATGACCATCGAAGACGACATCAAGAGCATAGAAGACGAGATTAGAAAGACGCCATACAACAAGGCGACATCCCACCACATAGGGCGACTGAAAGCGAAGATCGCAAGACTGCGGGATGAGGTACAGAAGCGGGCAGCATCGAAGTCGGGCGGCGAGGGGTACGCCGTAAAGAAGTCGGGACACGCCACCATCGTGATGGTCGGCTTTCCATCGGTCGGGAAATCTACATTGCTAAATGTCCTCACCGGTACCGAAAGCGAGGTGGCTGCGTATGAGTTTACCACGCTCGATGTGATTCCCGGTACACTTGAGTACCGCGGAACCCGGATGCAGTTTCTCGATGTCCCGGGGCTTGTCAGGGGTGCTGCGATCGGGCGCGGGCGCGGAAGGGAAGTGATCTCGGTGATCCGGAATTCTGATATGGTCCTCATAATTGTGGATGTGTTCCAGTTGCCGCAGTATGATGTGCTCGTAAAAGAGCTGTATGATGCAGGGATTCGGATCAATACAGCGCCTCCACGTATATCTATCTATAAGTCGGATAGAGATGGGGTCAGGGTAAACAGCACCGTTGATATCGATCTCGATAAGAAAACAGTCCAGTCAGTGCTATCCGAATACAAGATACACAATGCAAACGTGATCATACGGGCGAATATAACTGTTGATGATCTGATCGATGTAGTTACGGGAAATCGCAGGTATGTCAGTGGCATAACCGTCATAAACAAGATCGATCTGGCTAACGCGCGCACGATAGCAGTGTGCAGGGAGCGTTTTCCTGATGCGGTCATGGTCTCTGCGGATGGCGGTGTAAATCTCGATTCCTTGAAGGAGCGGATATACACTGAATTCGGGTTCATACGCATCTATATGAAGCCGCAGGGACAGCCAGCGGACATGGACGAGCCGATGATCATGAAAGGCAGTTCGACCGTGGCTGAGGTCTGCTCTGCTATCCACCGTGATTTTGTGAGAAAGTTTCGGTATGCGCAGGTCTGGGGGGACTCGGCAAAACATGCAGGGCAGCATGTGGGTCTTTCGCACGTGTTAAGCGACAAAGATGTCGTGACCGTTGTTGTGCGGAAGTGAAACGCTCACAACGACGCGTATGTTTTCAGGGGCACAATCGGAATATTCAGTGAAATCACTGGATTTTTAGACAGCGTCGTTTTCAGGTAGCGTGGGTATCCGAAACTGCCGATAAAAGCGAAGTTTTTAAGTATTGACCCCTATTTATTATAGATATTATGCCAGAAAAAACATCCAGATTATCAGGATTCTACAAACA
>JAYEFK010000152.1:0-6776 GCA_034658575.1 Methanobacteriota archaeon | reverse complement strand
AGCGTCGTTTTCAGGTAGCGTGGGTATCCGAAACTGCCGATAAAAGCGAAGTTTTTAAGTATTGACCCCTATTTATTATAGATATTATGCCAGAAAAAACATCCAGATTATCAGGATTCTACAAACATACGCCAGAAGAGCGACTTTTGATTGTTGGTGAGTTTTCGGACCTGACCGATGAAGACGTCTCGGCACTTACCACGGATTTAGAGCTTATACAGGCAGATCGGATGATCGAGAACGTCATAAGCACAATCTCCCTTCCGGTCGGCATCGCAACCAATTTCCGGATAAACGAAAAGGACTATCTCATCCCGATGGCACTCGAAGAGCCGAGCGTCGTGGCTGCTGCGTCCAATATAGCGAAGATCGCGAGAATTAAGGGGGGATTTGACACATCGAGCGATGAGCCCGTGATGATCGGGCAGATACAGATCGTGGACGTCACCGATGCTGAAGCGATCCGGGAGAACATCCTTTTTAGAAAGCAGGAGATCATCGAGAAAGCGAATGAGCAGGATTCGTTGCTCGTGAAACTCGGGGGCGGGGCAAAGGATATCGAGATCAGGACGATCGAGACCGCGGAGGGGACGATGGTGATCGTGCATCTTCTCGTGGACTGCAGGGACGCGATGGGCGCAAACGCGGTCAATACGATGGCGGAAGCAGTCACCCCGATAATCGATGCGTGCTGCTCGGAAAAGGGCAGGGTTCTCCTGCGGATCATCTCGAATCTTGCGACGCACCGGCTCTCGCGGGCTCGTGCAGTCTTTGACAGGGACGCGATCGGCGGGGCAGATGTCGTCAGCGATATCGTAAAGGCGTACGCATTCGCAGCTTCTGATCCGTACCGTTGCGCCACGTACAACAAAGGGATCATGAACGGGATCGATGCAGTCGTTCTCGCAACAGGAAACGATTTCAGAGCTGTGGAGGCAGGAGCCCATGCTTACGCTGCGCTCTCCGGTTATAAACCACTTATTTCGTGGAAGAAGAACAGTGATGGCGATCTCGAGGGCAGCATAGAACTTCCGGTGGCTATGGGAATCGTCGGCGGGGCAACGTCGTCCAATCCGAAAGCAAGGACCGCCTTGAAGATTCTGGGTGTTGCGACTGCGAGGGAACTTGCAGAGGTGGTTGTCTCGGTCGGGCTGGCGCAGAACCTCGGCGCGCTCCGGGCGCTTGTGACAGAAGGCATCCAGCGCGGGCACATGTCGCTTCATGCCAGGAATATCGCGATCACGGCTGGTGCGGAAGGCAAGATGATCGACAGGGTTGTCGAGATCATGGTTGCCGAAGGGGTGGTGCGCCCGAGCAGGGCAGCAGAGATTCTGGAAGAGATCAGGGGTGGCTGAGCAATTTAATGACCGATGCAATCCAGACCCACTATCAGGTCACCTGCACTGATTATACCGACCATTTAAGCAAGCCCGAGCATGAGATCGTGCTCATTGGAACAGCGCACGTCTCCAAAAAGAGCGTTACCGAGGTGAAGGAGGTCATAGCAAGGGAGCAGCCCAGCGTGGTTGCGGTCGAACTCTGCCCTGGCAGGTATGCCGCGCTCAAGGGCGATAATGAGGATGTATCGGCGAAGGATATCTTAAGCGGCGGAAATATAACACTCTTTCTTGTCCATTCCCTTCTCGCATACCTCCAGAACAAGATCGGTTCTGATATGGAGGTGAAACCCGGATCCGAGATGATAGCAGCCATCGATGCCGCAGAAGAACTCGGGACTGAGATCGCTCTTGTGGACCGGGACATTCAGATAACGCTTAAGCGTTTTATCGGCAAACTCGGGTTTTTCGAGAAGATAAAGATGATCGGCGCGTTGGTCGGTGCGTTATTCGGAGTCGGAGGGAAGGACATCGACATGGAATCCATTACCGAGGAGGATATCGTCACCCAATTGGTCTCGGAACTTAAAGAGTTCTCGCCGACCACGGCAAGCGTCCTTATCGAGGAGCGGGATGCCTACATCGCAAAGAATCTTCTCGATCTCAAAGAGAAGGGGACGGGAAACGTGGTTGCGATCGTTGGAGCAGGACACAGACAAGGGATTCAGGAATACCTGAAACACCCTGAAAAACTGCCAGACATCAACAAATTGCTTGAGATACCAAAGAAACGGTTCAGTCTCGGGAAGATCGTCGGAGCTGGCATGATCGCGCTGGTCCTTGCGATGTTTGCGCTGGTCATAACGTTCGCATCATTCGATCAGTTTCTTGTTGTGTTCGGATACTGGTTCATCATCAATGGCGTGTTAAGCGGGCTTGGCGCCATGCTTGCCCGCGGGCATCTCTACTCGGTATTGACCGCATTCGGTGTCGCATGGCTCACCTCGTTAAACCCGATGCTTGCCGCGGGCTGGTTTGCCGGCGCAGTCGAGGCAAAGATGCGAAAACCATCTCCGCACGACATTCACGGTATTGCGGAGGCAGAGACACTCCACGATATGATGAAGAACAACCTCTTCCGCGTGATACTGGTCGCAGCGATTACGAATCTCGGAAGCATCGCAGGCACATTCATCGGTGCGTGGGTGGTGTGGACACAGTGCGGGCTTGATAAAGAGATGGTCAGGGCTATTGTCACTGATGCGCTTGGGGTGATCGGGTCTGGTATCACTGGTGCGCTCGGGATTTAGAGCCCGTCTGGAAGTTTGCTGGCTGCACAGGTCTTGCGCCTGAATGAATGGATGTTTATCGGATGATCACAAAATCAGAAGGAATATGTAGCAGGATATTCAAAATCACAAAGTGATGAGGCGAAACCATGTTAAGACATTTTACGCTTGAGTATTGGATAGATGAGAGCTGGTATGTCGGCAGGCTCAGGGAAGTTCCAGGGGTGTTCAGTCAGGGCGAATCTCTTGAAGAACTGGAAGAGAACATTCGAGACGTGTACAGGCTGATGATAGAAGAAGAGGGGGTTCTGGCATTGCCGCAGACTGCCATTATGGCTAAGGAACTGGGAGTTGAGGCGTGAAACGGCGTGATTTCATACGAGAACTGGTAGACGCGGGATGTTATCTGAAACGCCACGGTGGAAGACACGACATATATATGAATCGCCTGAATGGAAAGAAAGCACCGGTTCCCAGACATTCGGAGATCAAAGACAGCCTTTGCGAACTGATAAGGGGACAACCTGGGATCAGGTAACCGGATAAGCCGCGGCTCACGCTGGTGAGTTCGGTTATCGAGTTCGTGCTCGCTTAACGGATCGACGAATCGCCACCATAACTATACATACGATATAAGAAATAGGAAGACTTGTGACGATCAGAATCCCATTCGCCACTGATTCCGTGATAAGAATTCATGATGACATCATCGAGAATGCAGGTGGTGAGTTCGGAGTTTTGAATAGAGGTTCGATAGCATTCACGATTGAACGGGTAAATGGCAAGGTGATAAGAGAAAATATAGATTTATGGAAGGTCACATCAATCATTTTAAGGGATTTCGTTCAAGGTCATCCTTTCGTAGACGGAAACAAGAGGATCGCCTTCGCATTGGTCGATATAGTATTAAGAGAGAATGGATACAGATTTAACGTTGGGAATGACGAGATAATCGAGTTCCTGCTGAGTCTGGCAAAAAGAGAATTTGAACTGGAGGATGTAGAAGAATGGCTAACGAAGAGCGTGAAATCGAAATAAAGCACACAAAGGACGAGAAGCTGAAGAAATTGTTAAAAGAGTCTATGGAAGAGAATATCGAGCTATTAAAGGAGTTAGCAAAGTATTGATGCTGATAAGCCAGACCTGCCCGTAAAACCAAACACAACCCACAATCTACAGAGCGAGCCTCTTGCAGCACCTCTTTTCGCAGCCCCCACCAACTTGATACTCCTGACAACAGGATGCTCGCCGCAACTTGCCCCTGCGCTGCCAAAGATTTAAATATTAATGGATGGACTGACGATATGCGATTATCGAACTCGCGAAATCATGACCGGATATAGCACAACACAGAATCAGAAGATTGCGGGCAGAGCGATCATCGGCGTGCTTGCGCTGTGGCTCGCGTTCTCTGGCGTGGCGGCTGCCGAGCAACTGTACGTCAATGAAGGCGGCTGGTGGTGGGAGGGCGGTGCGTTCAATGCGAGCGGGGCGCCGATACAGGCGGCGGTGGATGCTGCGGGTGCGGGGGACGCGATCTTCGTGTGGAACGGGAGTTACAGCGAGAATGTGGATGTGTGCACAGCGCATCTCACACTGGAAGGCGAAGATACGAATACAACCACAATTCATGGAAGATGGACTGCTGAGAAGGTTGTTCAGGTAACTGGAAATTATGTGGAATGTCAGCGGGTTTACAGTAGCAGGTAGCGCTTCAGATGGCTACGGAATTTATGTAAATGCTGACTACTGCACAATCTCAGATAACAACGCTTCAGAGCATACATACGGCATCTACTTGTCTTCTTCGAGCAACTGTGTGCTTGAGAACAACAACGCCAGTTCGAATGGCTACTGGGGCAGCGGCATCTGCTTGCATTATTCGAGCAACTGCACGCTTACGAACAACATAGCCAGTTCGAACAGCTACGGCATCCGTCTTAAGTCAACAAGCATAAACAACAACATCCGGGGGAACACCGTCTCAGACAACACTGACTATGGCATCTGTCTTGGCTGGTCAGGAGACAACGAAATTTACCACAACAATTTCATCGACAACAATAAACAGGCTTACGACCACAACGGATTCAATAGTTGGGACAAAGGAGCGTCGGTCGGTGGAAACTACTGGAGCGACCATTCATGTTCTGGAAATCCATCTGATGGAACAGAGCCATATAATGGGATAGATACCAATGCAGGTGCAGTGGATACCTATCCATTTGAAGAACCGGATGGATGGGCGACCGCCCCTCCACTCTTCACCACCGCAGACGCCGTGATCGCGCTTCAGATTGCAGCAGGCATCCGCCCGCCCAACCCGCGCTGGGATGTGAGCGGCGATGGCAGCGTCACATCGCTCGACGCGCTCATGATCCTACAAGCGACGGCAGGGAGCACAGAACTCGGTTAAATTCATGTATCATGGCTGATACAGACCACAATTATTCAGGCTCTGTACTTAAGTGCAGGCTTTGCTAACTATAGAACGTGATGATGAAATATGAATATTACAGATATCTTCGTTGATAATACGGGACAATGGGATTGGGATGCCATTAGTACAATATCCAATATTATCCTTGCTACGTCTCTGGTTATTATAACTTTGTGGAATGTCAGGCAAGTTAAAAAACAAACTGATTTTATGAGAATGGAGCGAGATGTTAAAGAAATGGAATGTCTTGTTGGCAAATTACATTCTAAAAGAATGGATAAAAATATCTTTTTTAAATTGTCTCCAGAATGTAGAGATAGTAATGGTGAAGGAGTCAAGGAACATTTCAGGTTTTGGGATAAAATCGAACAATATATATATACCTTGGACCACCTGAATTGCGTTCGTCCCTAAACAAGTATATAGAAAGTAAATCAGGTACAGATAAGAAATACGAAAAGGCAAAAGCTGATTTGATTAAAGAGATAGAAAACCGACATGCTGGCCTTACAGATAAGATTGAGAGTTCCAGAGGAAAATAGAGATATACACGGATTAAAGGCTATCTGTTCAACACGAAATTGAGGGTCTTTGGTATCTCGCGTTGCAATGACCAAAACCCCGGAGACTTTTTGATATTTTCGAAATGAGGTTGCGGAAAACCACAGAGGACACAGAGAGCACAGAGAGGACGAAAGATGAAAATAACAACTCTCTGTGTCCCTCTGTGCTCTCTGTGGTTTAATCTTACTTACCATGACCGGATCCCCCAGGAGGGTGAAAAAGTGCGTGCAACGCGAATTACCAGAGAGCCGAAATTGATTCAAGAAAATTCCAACAGTATTCGGGCGCATTCAACCCCGCAGCCCTCTCCCCACTCTTTTCGACTGATCGCACATCCCACATCACAGAAAGACCATCCCTACGAGTCCGACAACCCTTCATCAAAGTATCTCATGGCATACCGATATATCGGTCGTCCCAGCCAATCCCTCTTCCGAGCGATCTCATCAAGTTTGGCAAGTGCCTCACTCTTCCCGATTGCGCCTCTCCTGACCAGTACTTTGAGAATGATCGGTGATAGAACCACCGCATCACCGATCTGTTTTTCTATCTCTCCGAGAGCCCTGAAATCATCGGTCAGCAGATAGTCGCATCCGCCACCATCGATGATCTCAAGGCAGGATGCTTCTCCTGAATCGATCCGGCTCGTCATGAATCCCTGATAATCGGACGCATTCACAACCCTCATCGAGTCAATCTTCTCCAAAACCTCAGTTGCAGCCCTGCCGTGGGCATCGTCAAAGGTACTCATGGCATCAAGTTCACCGACAACGATATCGGTCACAACCACATCAAATTCGCTCAAAACCAGTGACAGCAGAGATGCCGATGCCAGCGAAACAAGAACGGACGTATCAGCCACGAGCGATATCTTCCGCAATCCTATCGCTCCTATCAAGCAGTCTCTTACTAACTTTTACCGACTCTGCATTCTGCCGCCCGATTACCACCGCAAGTTCGTTGTACGTCAGTTTATCGTCCAGATACGACTCCACAGCTTTCTCCCTGAGCTGCATGGTGGTTTCAACTCTTCTGAGATATTCGGAAAGCGCACTCTTTATTACGTCAGTACGATTCTTATATTCGAGTTTGGCAAGAATATCGGTCTTTTCGACCAGTTCATCGGGAAGCCGAAGGTCGATCCTC